>NZ_JBXUOY010000103.1:0-16052 GCF_057196705.1 Streptomyces sp. ATLC9
ACCGTCCGGTACGAGCGCAAGGGCGAACACTTCCTCGCCTTCCTCGGCCTCGCAGCTGCCCTGACCTGCTACAAACGGCTGACCGCAGTCACCACATGAGACATCCTCTTAGAGCCGGAAAGTTTCCATCATCACAATGCCTACTGCTCCATTGAAGGCGTCATGCCATAGAGCGGTACGCTCATCATCGTTGGCGACGTTTATGATCAGGTCAGCCAATTCATGGGCTCCGGGCTGGGCAGCGGGCTGGCCGCCGGGAGCTTCGACAGGCTCCAGCACGATTCTCCGCAGCAGGCGGCGGGTTATCGGGTCCAGATCCTTCAAAAAGATTGACGGAAACAGCTCATCAGCACATATCGCAGGCGGCAAGCCTTGTGAGGCACGGACTTGGGCATAGGAGCAGAGCCAAAAGGCTGCCATAAGGAGAACAAGGGTTTCGTCACCGTCTGCGACGCGACGCTCCAAGTCAGCCTTGCAATACTCACAGCCGTCGTAGGCAGCGGCAAGTGCTTCTGCTATGTCACCCCCGTCCTCGATAATGAGGCTTTGGACGTTGTCAGGGAGAGCGTGGCAGCCGTTCTTAGGACAGAGAGAAACCGAAGCTCTGGATGTCGCCAGGCGGTCGTTGTTGTCCTGGTTCGTTAGCGCGCTGACCGGTATCGGATCAGTGCCCTCGACCTCGTAACGCAGGGGGTTGAATGGTGTGAGGACTGTGATAACTACGGCCTCTCCTGCGCTCTGAAACATCTCAGTGATGCCGCGCCGCTGCTGGTCCGCCTGCTCCCAAGTGTCGTAGCACCACTCATTCTCCCGACCATCTGGCACGCGGCAGCGAACGACGTATGGATAGGGCGCCCCGTCCGGTCTTCTGCTGTTGCCCGTCATGTTGCCATCCCCCCTTGGTGCCGTCTGTTGGCCAACACCATACGTATGACGATAGAACGTGGGGCGTTGGCCAACAGGGGTAGACGATCCTCACCCGGCAAAGGTTCCCAGCCTCAGCGCTGGCAGGAGAAAGCACCAGCTGCAGAGCTGGGCGCACCAACGCCCATCAGCCCATGGAACTTGATGCCGAGGGCTGATGGGCGGTGATGATCGTGAGTCAGCTCGCATCGGTGTCACCGCCCTGCCCAGACACGAAGCGACGGCGTGCAGCGGCGACCGCGCCGACACCTCCCTCCAGCAGGGGTCCAGCGCCACCGAACAGCCACGGAGCGTCGTCGGCACCCGCGTGCGCGAGCGTTCCGACAAGGGTCGGAGCCTTGGAGGCAGCATCGGAGCCGTCGACAGACGGCGCGCCGGACGGCTCGCGTCGCCGGTCGCGGTCTCATCGAACTTCAGCTACTCAGGAGCGGACTTACCTTCCGTCGGCATGTCCGCAGGCATGGACGGAGTGCCAGTCGGCTGTTGCGTGAGCTTCTCAGTCAGGGTGGGCTTCGGGGGTGGTGGCGGTCTTGGCGTTGGTGACGGTCACGATGGCCGGTGCCCCCAGTCCGGCGGTGAAGCTCTTCGAGAGCTTGTAGAGGTCGTAGCCCTTGGGCGCCTTGGCCTGCTTGACCCAGAGCTTGGTCCTTTGGCTGGTCAGTGGCAGTTCGCTGACGGCAGTGCCACTCGGGCCGGTGGCGAGCATAAGCAGGGCCTTCCCGCCTGCCTCGATGTTCGGGTGTCTCCGGGTAGGAGCTTGCCGGTCTTGTCGTCTTTGGCCTTCAAAAGGATGTGGGCGGGCTTGAAGGGATCAACGATCGTCGGGCAGGCGGTGGCGCCGGGACGATGTTGACGTCCTGATCAGCAACGACGTCGTGGAGCATGCTGCCGGAGGCGGTCTCCCTCAGCCGGTAGATGCCGGGGACGAGATCGGTGAAGGTCGACTTCCTTTGGGCATCGGTCTTGCCGACCCCACTTCCTGACCGGTGGCGTCGAAGAGGGGGAAGGTGGCCCCTTCGAGGCTCTCGCCGGCCGGGTCCTTGGTGATGGCGACGCTGCCCGCGCCGGACTCGGGGATCCTGGTGGAAGCGGTGGAAGTGGAGGAGGTCGGCTTGGGGTCCTGGGCGGTGGCGGTCGGGGCCCAGGTAAGGGTGCCGGTCACCGCCGCGGCGACGGCGACGGCAGTGGGAAGGCGGCGGGCGGGGCGGGTGCGCAAGAAACGGCTCCGGAACGAGGAAGGGGATGGAAGGGGTGCGGCGCGGGGTTGCGTGGGTTAGCGGGAGCGGCTCCCGCTGCGGACGGCTGACGGGGACGGGGGCTTCCGCGCGGTGCGGCCCAGAGCGCGGAACGGTGCGGGCGTCTGCCACGTGCCGGGGAACCACACGGAGGTGTACTGCTCGATGGCGGCGCGGAGTCCGTTGGTGTGGGCGCCTTTCCAGGGCACCCAGTCGGGTCGGTCGCGGAACTCGCGGAACGTGGCGTATCCCGAGTGCGTCGGGCCGCGGCCCTGGGCAGCGTCGCGGTGGTCGAAGGTCTTGTGGTCCTCGAACCGCAGTGTTACAGCGTCGAGTTCGCCTCTGTCCGGGTGGATGGTGGCCAGGCGCAGGCCGTCGTACTCGTACGCGCGGATGGTGCGGGCGAAGTCGATCCGCAGCCTCAGCAGGCCGCCGGGGGTGGGAGTCGCGTAGTAGGTGTTGCCGACGACGGCGGCCTCGGCGAACGGGAGCTTCAGGTGCTCGATGAAGAAGGCGCGGGCATGCAGGGCCAAGCGGATACCTCCGGAAGCGGCGGACTGTGGGCGGTCAGCGCCGAGGGCCGCGCAGGGCTGGGCGACTGGTGGTGCTCCAGCGCGGCACGCTGGAGGCGGGGAGCGCGGCAGAGCGGCGGGAGGCGATCCGCTGGACATCGAGCGGGGTCGGCGCCGGCGGGGCCGGCGGGAGGATGGGGGTGAGCCGGGCCATGCCCGGGATATAGCTGTAGGTCTCCTCTCGCCAGCGGGGCAGCGGTGCGGGGTCGGAGACGCACTCGGTGACGGCCCGGAGCAGAGCGACGGGGGTGTTGGTGCTGGCGGTGGCGTACCAGGCGGGGTGGTCGATGGAGGTACCGGCCCATAGCTGCCAGCGGGCGTCGCGGGTGGTCAGCTCGGCTTGCGGGTCGAGGCGTCCGGTGGTGAGCTCCAGTCCGGCGTAGCCGTCGGGCGAGCGGATCGCCAGGACGCCTCCGCTGGGGCGTTCGAGCTGCCAGCCGCGGTTGATCAAGGGGGCGGCGGCGAGGAACGGTTCGCGGTCCGCGCTTCGGGAGTCCGGTGCCGCGAGGTAGGCGTCCGGGCCCTGTTCGTACGCCTCGGCGAGGGCGGTGGTGAGGGCCCGGACGAACTCGGTGGGGCAGGAGTCGTTGAAGCAGACGCCCCAGGTGGGCGGGCCGAAGGCGTCGCGGTAGGCGTTGATACGCCAGAGACCGTCGTCCTCTCCCTCGGGGAGGTAGCCGAGGCGGACGGTGCGGTCGGGTGCGTGGACGTAGGCGTTGCCGAGGTCGTCGTGTTCCAGGTCCCAGCCGAGGTCGAGCAGCGGTGCGAGGGCGGGGTCGCCGGTCGCGGTGGCGGCGGCGAGGTAGCGCGGAGAGACGTGGACGTCCCCGCCGATGGTGCGAAGGTCGTCGTGGGGCGGCATCAAGGGTCCGGTGGTCAGGAGGCGGCGGCCGGTTCGACGTGGGTGACGACGTGGCCGAGGGCAGTGGCGGCGCGGGCGCGGGCAGCCTCGACGGTGGGGCCGGTGGCGATGAGGTGACCGATCCGGGCGGTGAACATGTCACCGCCGTCCGCCGGCAGGAGGAGCCGGTCGCCGGGGCGGCGCTGGAAGTGGATCCGCTCCAGCCACGGCGGGCGGGGGCCGTCGAAACGCAGACGGGTGAGGATGCCGGAGGTCTCGGGGTAGATCAGGTGGATCGCGGCGGCCGAGGATCTGGTCGGAGTGAGGTCGGGGGCGCGGTCGCAGGCGATGTCGGCGGCGGCACGGGGCAGGTCGATGCCGGTGGCGAGGCGGACCAGGTGGCCGATCATGTCCCCGGCGAGGCGTCCGTTGACCTCGACGAGCCGGGGCCGGCCGTCGACCAGGCGCATCTCGACGTGGCTGACGCCGTCGGTGATCCCCAGTGCGCGGATCGCGGCCCGCGCGGCGGGCGCGACGGTGGCCAGGAGCGGATCGGTGGCGTCGACGGAGTGTGCCAGCTCCTCGAAGTGCGGCGGCTCGCTGACCGTCTTGCGGGTCACGGCCACCACCGTGGTCTTGCCCCGGTACGTGACGCACTCGGCCGAGACTTCCGGGCCGTCGAGGTACTCCTCGACCAGAACGTCGGTGCTCTCCAGGCCCAGGCCGGCCGCCCGGCGGGCGGCTCCGTACGCGGCGGCGAGCTGGTCGGGGGGGTCGGCGCGGATCACGCCGATGCTGGCCGCGTGCGCGGCCAGCTTCAACACGACGGGATAGCCGATCCGCTCGGCCGCGGCCTGCGCCTCATGGCGGGTGCGGACGCTCACCGATGCGGCCGACGGAACGCCGTGGCGCGCGAACAGGCTCCTCGCGGTGGCCTTGTCGCGGCATGCTCGCATCGCCTCCGGGTCGGTGGTCGGCAGGCCGAGCCGACGTGCGAGGCGGGCGACCGGGACGAGGTACCACTCGGTCCAGGTGAACACCCCGGCCAGGTCGTAGCGGTCGGCCAGGGTCCGGCCGGCGGCATACAGCGCCGTCTGGTCGGTGGGGTCGGGCACGACCAGGCAGTCCCGGATGTACGGCACCTCCCACGACGGTTCCTCGCCGGTGATGAGAACGACGTCGTAGGCGGCGGCCACGGACTCGAGGCAGTAGCCGCGGTACGCCTCGGCTTCCATGTCAGCCGCAGCGACGACCAGGACGGCAGGACGGTCGGACAAGAGCAGGCTCCTCAATGGTTCGGGGAGTGGAAGGCCGACGCGGGAGGGCGAGGCCGGGCAGCCCGTCCCGCGTGGTGGCGGGCACGAGCGGTGGGGGTCCGTTCGGACCGGGAGGTCAGGGCGCCGGTGCCGGAAGGGCGGGCAGGGTGCGCAGCCGGATGAAGGCGGCCGCGAGGCCGGCGGCCTGGAGTAGTGCGGCGGCGGTGACGGCGTGCCCGAGCTGGGCGGGCGGTACGGCCGCGACGAGCAGCCCGGCGGCGGGGAAGGGCAGCAGGAGCAGCAGGATCGTCACGGCGAGGGTGCTGCCGAAGACGTCGGGTGGGATCAGGTGGGAGCGCAGGGTGCGCAGGACGACGGTGAGCCCGCCTTCGCCGGCCATCAGGACGGCGATCAGCAGGAGGTAGCCGCGGTAGGTGTCGGCCTGGGCGACGGCGAGGGTCGCTCCGGCGGCGAGAGCGGCGGCTGCGGCTCCGACCGGCCACAGGTCCCAGCGGTCGATCGCCCGGCGGGCGGCGGTGATGGCGAGCAGGGAGGCGGCGGCCGCGGCGGACCAGATCAGTCCGGCGTCCGCGCTGGAGTGCCCCAGCTCGGTCACGACGATGACCGGCATGGCGGCCTGAAGCAGGGCGATGGCGGTGTTGGAGACGACCAGTCCGGCGACCAGCCAGGCCAAGGCCGGCAGGGAGCGCAGTGTCGCCCAGCCCGTCCGTAGTCCTCCCTCTGCGGATGCCGCGCTCGTCGGTGCGTTCCGCGTTTCGGATCCGAGGGCGGCGGCGAGCAGGGAGAAGGCCGCGAGCGTGCCGAGCATGGCGGTCGGCCCGCCGTGTTCCAGCAGCAGGCCGGAGACCAGCGGTCCGGTGAGCATGGCGGTCTGGTCGATGCCCAGCAGGACGGACTGCACCCGGTGAGCCTGGGCGCCTGCGCTCCGGCTCGCCACGCCGCCCGCGGTCTCGGCCGCCACGTAGCTGAACTCGGTGAGGATGCCGGTGGACGCGGCCAGCAGCATGACGGTGGTGGTCACCGTCGGCGAACCGGCGTCGAGCATGGCCAGGACGCCGGCTGCGGCGAGGACGGTCAGGGCGCGCGCGAGGCAGGCTGCCCGGAAGACGCGGGCCGTGCCGTGGCGGTCCACGAGGGTGCCGGCCACCGTGAAGGCAGCGATGCGCGGGACCCATTCCAGAGCGAAGGCCAGTCCGGTCAGAGCGGCCGACCCGGTGGTGGCCAGGACGAGGAGGGGGATGCCGTAGGTGGCCATCGCGAACGCGGCGCCGTCGGCGCTGCGGGGCAGGTAGATCCCGCGCAGGAGGGTGGGGGCAGGCGTCACGCGGCGACGCCGTCGGTGCCGCGGGTTCGCTGGTGGGTATGGGTCCACTCGGCCATCAGCCGTTCGATGCGGCCGAGTTCGGTCTCGCGCTCGCTCTCGGAATCCCAGGTGTCGGCTGTCGGCGTACCCAGGAGGGCGAACGTGCTGTGGATCCGTCCGGCGAAGTCGCAGTGCGCGGCCGGGTGGTTGTGCCGCCGGGCCCACCGCGCGGTCGCATCGTAGACGTCGGCGAGGTCCCGGCCGGCCGCCGAGAGGCCCATAGTGCCGGGGGTTCGGGTGAGGAGTCCGAGGGAGTCGGCATGCTCGACGGCCTGGCGGATCCGGTCAGCAGAGAGGTCCGCGAGGGTGCGTGCCAGGCCGCGCGCCGGTATGGCTCCGTGGTCGTCGATCTCGCTGACCAGGCGAATCAGGCCAGCGGAGGACAGCGCCGTGCAGGTGTTGCGGAGCTGCTGGTGGGAGAGGGCGGGGATCACCGGCGGGCTCCTCCGACCGGTAGGGCCGCCTTCGCGCGGGTGGGGGTGGCGTGGGAGAACAGCTCGCTGGGCTGCCAGCCGAGGCGGCGGGCGGGCTGTGCCGGTATGGCGGGGGCCGTGGGAGCGGTGGGTGCGAGGGGCCGGTGCTGGTGGCTTGTCCAGGCGCGGGTGAGAGTCGCGGGTCCGGGGGTGGGTCGTCCCCACAGCGGGTGGCGGGCGGCGTGGTCGAGTGGCCGACCGGCGGACCACATGGACAGGGCTCCGAGGACGGGTCCGAGTGCGGCACCGGCCGGTGAGAGGCGGTAGGGCTGCCCGTTGCCCTCGGTCATCACCAGGCCGTCGTCGACGAGTTGCCGCAGCGGCGGGTAGACGTTGGTCCAGTAGCCGTCGGGGAGGACGATGCGGGCCAAGGCGCGGGCCGTCACCTCCTGCCGCGACTTGAGAGCCCACAGGATCGCGGGGGCCTGGCGGCGGGTGAGGAGGGCGAGGCTGTCCTCGACCTGCTCAATCGCGGAGAGCGGCTGTTCCGGCTTCTGCAGGTTCTGCTCGGCCCAGGAAGCCAGCATCGGGAGTACCGGCAGGAGTTGTCGGCCGCGGGTGGTGAGGCCGTAGGTGACGTGGCGGGCGGAGTGCTCGGTGCGTTCGGCCAGGCCGGCGTCGCACAGTGAGCGGATCTTGGGGTGCAGCTGGCCGCTCTGGAGGTACGGCAGCTTGGCCGCGATCTGCGTGTAGCGCTGTGCCGGCTGGTTCAGGGCCAGCAGGATCCGCACGTTCCAGCGCGGTGTGATCATCTGGAGGGCTTCGGTGACCCGGGCGACGTCGGCGTCGTCGGCGGGCGGCAGACCGGTGGTGGCCAAGGGGGACTCCTGAGTACGGAAGGCCGGGACGCTGTCGGGTCAGCGACTCGGTGCGGGGCTCGCGGCCGGTACGGGCGGGGCGGGAAGGGGGACTGCGGCCGAGGTGGTGGGCGGCTCCGGTGCCGGAGCGCGGCCGAGGCTGCGCAGGACCGCGCTGGCGGTCGTGGCCTGGGTGTCGCGGACGGCGACGGCTTCGGCGAGGCGGCGGGCGCAGTCGAGGATGTGGGAGGCCTCGTGGGCACCGATCTGCCGCCCGGGACGGGTCAGATGCTGCAGTCGTTCCCGCTGGGCGGTGATGCTCTGCTCGGCGAGGGCCAGGGTGCGGTGGCTTCCGAGGAGCGCGGCCAGCATGCCGGGATCCTGGTCCCGGGCGTAGGCCTCGAGATCGGAGAGTTCGGTGCCGTACAGGTCCTCGATCCGAGCGGCGATCTCAGCGGCGGTGGGATGGGTCAATCGGCGAGGGCTCTCATCGTCGTCGGCTGCGAACCTCACCGGGGCCTTCGGGTGTCGGTGAGGCGGAGGCCGCGGGCAGGGTGGTGCTGACCGTCTGCTGGGTGAGTCGGGCGGGGCGTGCCGATTGTTGGAGCGAGGGCGCAGTGCGCAGCAGATCGTCCAGCGCGGTGCGGTAGCCGTCGCGGGCGGACAGCGCGGCGTCCAGCCACTGCGCGTCCATCCGCAGCTCGTCGGCGGACAGCTCGTCCATGCCACGCTCGGGCGCCATCGCCTCGTGCACGCGGTCGCGGATCCGGGTGACCTGTTCCTCGGCCATGGCGAGGAAGTTGCGCAGTTCCAGGGCTCGGGTGACGGCTGCGGAGGCGTCCGGGTCGGCGGCCTGCCCGTACAGATCGGTGACCGGGGCGCCGAAGACCTCCTGCAGTCGACCGTCCTGCGTGCAGGGCTTGATACGGACGCTCATCGCAGGACTCCTCGACCGGTGGCCGGCGCCGTGGCGGGTCGCGCGGGCGGGCTGGTGGGCGCGGCCGGGCCCCGGCGTGTGCTGCGGTCGAGACGGGTCGGCCGCCCGGCGGCGGGGCTCCGTTCGCCTCGCGTGGCGGGGTCGAGCAGCCACCGCACGGCCATGGCGCGCCCGTCGCGGGCCGAGACGGCGTCGTTGACGCGGTGGGCGAGGTCCACAGTGTGGTCGTCGGCCTCTCCGGGCTGCGTTTCCAGGGCGCGCAGAAGATCGTCCTCCGCGTGTTCCAGAGCGGCCTGGGATTCGGTGAGCAGGTCGTGTCGGCGTACGGTCTCGGTGGCTTCGCGGTGGGCGTCCGGGGCGGCTGCGACGGCGGCCTTCAACGTGCCGATGCCCATGCCGAAGCGGTGCTCGATCTGCTCGGTGAGAACGCCCACGACATCGTCTACCTCGTCGGGCACGGGATTTTCCCTTCTTGCGGGCGGGCGGGATACGGGCGGACGGAAATCGCCGTTCGGAGTGAGCGCAGGCGAGGCAACCTCTTTGCGGAAAAGGGGTTGTGCGAAAAGAAGCGAACCGGGTGTTCCCCTGTCGGCCGCTATCAGAGTCCACGGTTTCGCCGGTTTGGCCAACCGGCGATCGTCGCCTATATTTCCGCCCGCTTCGTGGAAGTGATACTCAACGGCCACGGCCGGCGGGGCGTTGCGTGGGGGCCGGAGGGTGACTGGCCGGCCGCGGGACGGAGCGGGCGGTGGGTTGGATCGGCGGCAAAGGGGACACCTCGCCGCTCAGGGCGTCCTCACACCACCGATGGGCTTCCGCGAGGGTGGCGAAACCGCCCTCGCGCAGGGTGTGGGTCCAGGAGTCGGTGTCCACGTCCTCGTGCAGTACGCGGAACGGGGAAGGGCTGCGCTCGTCGAGGCAGCGCAGGACCGCGACGGTCATGGCGTGGTCGAAGTTGTCGTCGGTGTAGCTGTGCAGGAGGGCGAAGCGGTCGCCATCGCCCATGAGCCGATGCTCCAGTGCGCGGGTCGTCTCGTCCGCCGGTGTGGTTCCCGTGCCGGGCTTCAGGCTGATCCCATCAGGTGGGCAGCCGCGGTGGATGAGCCAGGACTGTGCCATCGCCGGCAGTGGCAGCGTCGCGTGGTCGAAGCGGAAGGTCATCGTCTTGGGGTCGCGCCGCAGGTGGAGGGCGGCGAGTTGCGGCTCCCCGGGGACGCCCCAGGTGACGGCGCGGTTGTGGAGCAGGTAGTAGCTCGCGCCGTCAGAGGTGTGGTGTTCGGCCAGTGGGGTGAGTTCGGCCTGCTCGATCCGGATCGCACGCCGGAACGCCTTTTCGGTCTGCTCGTCGGCGGCCACGAAGCCATCCAGGCGGAGGTCGAGTTCGGGGTGCCCCATGGACTCCTTTCGGTGGACGGAGGTGTGGTCAGTGGCGGCTGTGCTCGGTGCCCGGCCGGGTGGTGTCCGAGGCAGCGGCACGGTCGAGTGGGACGCGGATGTCGAGGTGGGTGCCGTCGTGGCTGTGGCGCATGGGTCCGAGGCGGCGCAGGAGGTGGAGCATCGGGGTGTTCGAGGCTTCGGTGTACGCGCTCAGGGTGTGGGCGCCACGGGCCCGGGCGTGCTGGGCTGCGTGGCGGGCCAGCGTGGTGCCGATGCCGCGGCGCTGGTGGGTGTCGGCGACCTGCAGGCCGAGGTCGACCACGCCCGGTTCCCTGCTGAGCGGCCCCGCACAGGTCAGGGCGATGACTTCGCCGTTGTGCGGATCGAGGCTGATCCAATTGTCGCAGTGGGTGAGCAGCCGCTCGATGTCGCGGCGGAGGACGTGGGTGTGGCCCCAGCGCCGGTACAGGGCACTTCGCGAGGAGCGGTGGTGGAAGGCGTCGATGAGCGGCCAGTCCTCGACGCGGGCCAGCCGGGTGCCGGCGAGGATCGGGTGGGTCAGCAAGGGCGCCCCCGCATGGCCGTCGGAAGCGCGTGGCGGCGGGTGTTCCGCTGTGGTGCGGCTGTCGGCGGTTCGGCGGTGAGCCGGTGCTGCGGCGTGGGAGGGGAGATCGTCAACGGGCAGGTCCCTTGGAGGGGATGGGTACTGGGCGCGGCAGGCCGGGCATCGTGCGGGGCGGTCCCGGCCTGGGGGCGGGACGGTGTTCGGTCAGCTGAGGGGGACGGGCCCGGGCGGCGTGGGTGCGGGCGCTCAATGGTCGGCGGGCCATCCCAAGCCGGGCACCGACGGTGTCGTAGACGTCGTTCCGAGCCCGTGGCCGGATGGCCACGACGTGGATCTCCCTGCGGTGCGCGGCTGTCTCCGGCGCCGGGCGAACGCCGTAGACGACGCGCCACTCCTTGCGGGAGTCGACGAACAGCTTGCGGTAGCCCTCCAGGTCGCCGGTCAGCCGGAGCCCGAAGCGCTCGGCGTTCACCACCTCCTGCAGGCAGGCGAGGGCGAGGTCGCGGATGTCGCCGGGCGCCTGGAGGAGGTCGGTCAGGGCGCGCGGGTCGAAGCTGAGCCCGAAGGCGGGCTGCCGCCCGGCATTCATGACGTCGGCTCGTCCGGCTCGGACGATGCGGACTCGGCTGCGCTCGCCTTCTCCGTACGGGTCGAGGGCGGCGGGCCGGGCAGGAGCCGGTGCGCGGGCCGCTCGGGTGAGGTCATACACGCCGACAGCGGTCCACCGGGGGCGCGGATCGCCGCGACGGCGTGGGTGAGGAAGTCCCGGTGCCATACGAACAGCCCGGACGGGCCCGCTTCGGGGTCCCTGTGCTGCTGGTAGGCGAGCCACAGTGCGTGGAGCCAGGCCACCACGTCGTCGTGCTCCTGCCACCGCAGGCACCACGGGGCGGCCGTGGTGACCTCCGCCCCGTAGACGGGCAGCAGGAAGTCGTCCACCCAGTCCGACAGGGCGTCGAGTTCGTCCTCGTACTCCTCGCCCTCCAGCTCCAGGATCGGCCTCGGTTCCGGCGGAGCCGCCGGGGCCGGCCCGCCGACTCCGGGCATGCCGAACGCCGTGAACGGCGAGGAGCCGCCGGGGACGGGGGCGGAGGCGAGGTGGTCGAGCTGCCGGGCCTGCTGGGCGGACTGCTCCATCAACTTCCGGACGCTGGCCTCGATCCCCTCGAGGTGGGAGTCGGGGACGCGGACGGGCTCGTCCCCGCCCTCCCCCGGAGGGTTTACGGGATCGGACATGAGTGGAGAGGGCCTCCTTGGAACCGTGGGGCTGGCGGGGGTGCGGCGCCGACGGGCCGTGCATCGGCCGACGGGCGGGCTGCCCGGGCGGTCAGGCGCTGAGGACGACGTCGTCCCGGGTGAGGGTCTGGCGGGCGGTCTCGGTGAGCCGGTCGGTCGCGATGGAGGCGTAGTGCTCGGTCTTCTCCACACCGATGAAGTCGCGGCCCTCCAGCAGGGCGGCCACGCCTGTGGAGCCGGAGCCCGCACAGAAGTCGAGCACCGTACCGCCCTCGGGGCTGATCTTGACCAGCTCGCGCATCACCTCGACCGGCTTCTGCGTGATGTGCTGCCGCTTCGCGCCCGAAGGCTGCGAGGCGGAGTACAGACCGGGCAGGTAGACCGGGTTACGGGAGCCGTCGATCGCCCCCTTCGACGCCCAGACGACGAACTCGCAGTTCTGGGTGAAGCGACCCTTCTGCGGCCTGGCCTGCGGTTTGTGCCAGGCCAGGACCCCGCGCCACAGCCATCCGGCGGCCTGGATCGCGTCCGTGGTGACGGGCAGCTGCCGCCAGTCGGTGAACAGCAGGGCGGTCCCGCCGGTCTTCGTCAGCCGGTGGGCCTCGGTCATGAGCTGGGTCAGCCAGAAGCCGTAGGAGCGCTGGTCCATGTTCTCGCCGGTGAAGTCCGGCAGGGTGTGCTTGGCGTCGGCGGAGGTGTACTTCTGCCTCGCCGAGCGGGATGTGCGCTCCTTGGCCGTGCGGCCGCCGGAGTTGTAGGGCGGGTCGGTGATCACGGAGTCGACGCAGTCGTCCGGCAGCGTGGACAGCACACGCAGGGCGTCGCCCTGGTGGAGAGAGAAAGGCAAAGAGCTACCCCGATTCGGGCGTGGGGGATTCGGGAGACTCCTCTCGCCCAGGAGAATCCGGCCGGGCTGGAAACCGGGCGTGCAGGAGGCCGGGATAACGCGGCACGGAAGGCGGAGGGAGTCTCAGAACTGTAGAGGCGAATCGGCCGCTCACCAAGAAGTGCGCGGCGAGGGGAAGGAATTCGCCCCCTCGCGGCGAATTTTTGGTCAACCGCCGATCCGGGCCTACTGTTTTGGAACCGCCCGGAGCACACCGCCGCCGACGCCTTTCCACCGCGTCCTGCGGAGGTTCCCCCTGCCCCGGCGCACCCATCGCCCCCCGACCCGCAGGCTGGGCGGCAACTCGCCCTCAGACCGGCGCCTCCCGGACATCCGCCCCGGCCGCCGTGCCTCTTCCGTCCCGAAGGAGACCTCTGTGATCTCTCGTTGCCCGCCCCCGCCCGCGCCCCCCGCTGGGCGAGGAGGCCAGTCCGGTTGAAGACGCTCGCCGCCGGCATCGGCGTCGTCGTCCTCTCCCCCGTCCTCCTCGGCGGCGCGGCCATGCTGACGGCCGGCTCCAGCGAGGCCGCCGTCCGCGGCAGTGCGTCGCGATGCCTTCCGGACCTGGACACCGACAAGGTCACCGAGCAGGTCGCCGAGATCCTCGACGGCGCGGACACCTCCGACGTCGACATCGAGGGTTTGGAGCTGCCTGATGAACAGATCCCGCACGCCCGAACCATCGTCGTCACCGGGGCCGATCTCCGGATTCCCCGGCGCGGGCAGATCATCGCGCTGGCCACCGCCATACAGGAGTCCCGGCTGCGCAACCTGGACTACGGGGACCGCGATTCCCTCGGACTGTTCCAGCAGCGCCCCAGCCAGGGCTGGGGCACCGCCGAGCAGATCCGCGATCCCGTCTACGCGTCCGAAAGGTTCTACACGGCGCTTGTGCGGGTGAGCGGCTGGCAGCAGATGACCGTGACCCAGGCCGCCCAGGCGGTGCAGAAGTCCGGCTATCCGGACGCCTACGCCCAGTGGGAGCCTCTCGCGACCGCGCTGCAGACGGCCATCGCCGCCACCTTCCCCGGCGCCGGTGACGGTGTCGGCCAGGAGGGCGACGACGCTCCCCCGCTGTCCGAGTGCGCCACGGAGGACGGCTCGTCCTTCGGGAAGATCCCCGAAGGCGCCGTCCCGGACGGGTACAAGGTCCCCGGGGACGCCGACCCGCGTGCCCGCACGGCGATCGTCTGGGCGATGCACCAGCTCGGCACGATGTATCAGTGGGGCGGCACCTGCACCGCGCCGCACGGCCCCGACCCGATGGGCCGCTGCGACTGCAGCTCGCTGATGCAGCAGGCGTACGCCGAGGCCGGCGTCCGGCTCACCCGCACCACGTACACGCAGGTCGGCGAAGGCGAAGCCGTCTCGCCGAACCAGCTGCGGCCCGGTGATCTGATCTTCAGCCGCGGCACCGTCGCACGCCCTGAGCACGTCGGCATGTACATGGGGCAGGGGCTCGTCATCGAGGCTCCGCGCACGGGCAAGCCCGTACGCATCACCCCGCTCAAGGACTGGGACGTCCTCGCCGTGCGCCGCGTTCTGTGACACCAGCCCTCTGCCGGCCCCGCCCTCCCGTTCCCCGCTTCGGCCCTTTGGCCCGTGCACGCAAGGAGCCTTGCCACACCCATGACACCTCTCGCCGACCGGCTCCATCTCGTTTTCGACCCCGGGATCACCCCCAAGGACGGTGGCCTGCCGGGCCTCTCCGTCCTGAAAGACGTCGTCAGCTCCATCAACATGTTCGGCATCATCGCCGTGGTGGGCGCCCTCGCCGTCAGCCTGGCGGTGTGGGCCTGGGGCCACCACACCGGCGGCCACCAGGCTGAAGCGAACGGGAAGAAGGGCGCGGTCGTCGCGGCGGGCGCCGCCCTCGGCCTGGGCGCGGCCAACGGCATCGTGGCCTTCTTCTCTGCCCTGGGAACGCAGGTTCAGTGATGCCGAAGCGACTCCTCCCCCTGCCGGGCCACGGCATCGGCTGGCCGGCCAACCGCCGCATCCTCGCGGTCGCGATCGGGCTGGCCTGTCTGCTCGCCATCGCCGGCACGACCGCCTACGTCACCGGGCGCGGCGAACAGCAGCGCCCCTTCCCCGCTTCCCCTCCTCCCCCAGCCTCGTTGGGCAGCTCGGCGCCATCCCAGGACGCGCAGGAGCCCGGCACCGAGACGGGCTCGGCGCCCCGACCGCCGCGGATCTCGGATCCGGTCGCCTTCGGCAAGGCGGCCGCGGTGATGCTCTGGTCCTACGACACCCGCGACACCAGCCATGAGCAGCAACTCGCTGGCATGGAGGCGTGGATGACCGAGGAGAGCGAGTACAGCGACTGGCCGTCGATCTCCGCGCAGGTGCCGGGCCCGGTCCTGTGGTCGCGGATGGCCGACCAGCGGCAGCACGCCACCGCGTCCGCCTCCGAGGGCCACTACCCGTCGGCGTTCAAGCAGGCCCTGGCCGAGGACCCGTCCGCGATCACCGAGGCGTACATCTACGCCGTGACCGTCACCGGCAAGCAGCGGATCGCCTGGGCGGACGGCGGGAGCGGGGCGGAGGGCCGCTCCGTGACCCTCGCCGTGCAGTGCCGCCCGTCCCAGGACTGCTCCCTGGTGTCCATCGCGCCTCGCGTCGCGCCCTGACCGGCCCTGAGTCCTGAGCCCCGAGCAAGAAAGGAGGGCCACCTTCCCGTGGGCTTCTGCGATCTTCCCCTCGCGGACAAGCTGTGCGCCGTCGGAGACGCGGCAGACTTCGTCTCCAATCCCGGCGAGGCGATCGGCAACTGGATGGCCAAGTCGGCCGGCGAACTCACCGCCGCCACGACGGACCTCGCCGCCGAGGCCGTCAACACCACCACCCGGGTTGACCTGAACGCCGGCTGGTTCCGCGACAACTACGAGCTGATCCTGCCGATCGGACTGATCGTCCTGGTCGGTACGTTCTGCGCCCAGCTCGTCCGGGCCGCGGTCCGCCGGGACGGCCAGGCCCTCACCCAGGCGTTCACCGGCACCGCGACGGGCGTGCTGTTCGCCTTCTCCGCCATCGCCCTGACCACGGTGGCGGTCGAAGTGGTCGACGCCCTGTCGGACGGGCTGTTCAAAGCGGCGAACACCTCCGTCGAGGACGCGGTGCGCCGCATCGTCAAGGTCTCCCAGATCGGGGCCCTGACCAGTCTGGGCTGGCTGGTGCCGACCATCGCCGCTCTGGGGGCCGCGATCGGAGCGGTCCTGTACTGGTGCGTGATGATGGTCCGCAAGGTCGGCATCCTCGTGCTCGTCACGCTGGCGGTGTTCGCCGGGGCCGGCGGAGGCTGGGAGGCCGCGCGCCGGTGGCGCAGGGGGTGGATCGAGGCCACCGCGACCCTGGTCGTCTCCAAGCTGCTGATGACGATCGTCTTCCTGCTCGGCATCTCCGCGATGGGCGACACCGAGGCCACCGACGGACTCGCCGCGCTCGCCGACGTCATGGCCGGCATCGTCGTCATGGTCCTGGTCCTGCTCTGCCCGTACGCCACCTTCAAGTTCGTGCACTGGGCCGCCGAGGGCTCCGACGGCGAGTCCCTCCACCGCGCCGGCGGAGCC
>NZ_JBXUOY010000104.1:0-16038 GCF_057196705.1 Streptomyces sp. ATLC9
GACCGGCACGGCCGGGCCCGGCGTGGGCCCGGCCCGCCAGGGCCGGCCGGAGGGCCGCGCCGGCTCCGGCCGGGAGCACACCGCGCCGGGTGAAGCTCACCTGCGGCCCTTGCCTTCCCTGACCCTGATCTCGCCGGCTCCGGCGTACCGGTCCACCAGGTACGGAACGGCCAGCGGGTGGTGGACGCGGGTGCGCAGGGCCGGGGTCCAGCCCGCGTCGTCACCGAGGAGACGGTCGGGGTTGGCGGCGTTGTAGGCGCCCAGCAGGTCCACGTGGCGGCCGTTGACCCAGTTGTTCCGCTCGGTCATGGAGGTTCCGGGGGTCCACTGGCGGATGGTGTCGGCCGGGGCCAGACCCTTGTGGAGGGTGAACGCGTTGTGCTCGGCGACGAGCGCGCCCTCCTTGCCGATGCCCCAGGTGTAGCCGTACTTGGCGCCCTCGTTCTGCTCGAAGTGGTTGTTGTAGGCGTCCACCCGGCCGAAGCGCACGCGCGGGGCGCGCTCGTTGACGTCCTCGAAGAGGTTGTGGTGGAAGGTGGTGCGCAGCTTGCCGCGGTCGTCGGCCTCCGCCTTGTCGCTGTTGCCCAGCAGGATGGTCTTGTCGTGCTCGGTGAAGACGTTCCAGCTCACCGTCACCAGGTCGGCGCCGCGCACGATGTCCAGCAGGCCGTCGTGCTGCTGGAAGAGCTGCCCGAAGTACCGCGGCTGCTCGCTGTCGGGGCGGCGTCCGTCGGTGAAGGTGTTGTGGTCGATCCAGACGTGGCGGGAGCCGTGGACTACGACGTTGTCGTACTCGGAGTTCCAGGCGCCGCCCTCCCCGTCGGTGGGGTCCCACTGCGGGAAGCAGTCGTAGGTGTCCTCGAAGGTGATGTTGCGGACGATGACGTTCTCCACGCCCCGGATCTGGAGGCTGGCGCCGAGGATGGCGGCGTCGTCGCCCACCCCGATCAGGGTGGTGTTGGAGCCGACGGCGAGCTTGACCCGCTCGTTCTGCTCGGCGGCCGAGGCGGCGCGGGCCTCCTCCAGCGGGCCCGAGGGCTCGTTCTCGCCCCAGACGGCGGGGTCGTACGCCTGGAGGTACTTCTCCAGGGTGTAGCCGTCGCGCTGGTAGTCCTCGCAGGCCAGCGGCCGTCCCTGGTCGTCGGCGTTGCCGTGGACCGTGCCCTTGACCTTGATGATCTTCGGTGTGTCGTCGCCGCCGTTCAGCGCCGCGGCCAGCTCGGCGCGGTTGGTGACGGTGAAGACGTGGTCGGCGTCGGCGGCGGCGCCGCCGGTGGTGCCGCCGTCGGCCGAGGCCCAGCCGTCGTTCTTCGGCAGGACGGCACGGGTCTGGTCGGCGCCGTGGCGCGGCGCGGCCTGGGCGGGTACGGCGAGGGCGGTCAGGGCGAGCGAGGCACAACCTGCCAGGGCCATGACACGCGCTTGGCACATTTTTCTCTGCACTGTGGCTCCTTCGGTCCTTCGGTCCTTCGGGGGTGTTCGGAGGGGGCCGGCCGCTCCGGGAACCCGGGGACGGCCGGTCCTCACGGACGGTGCGGCGGGGCGGACCGGTGTGGTGCCGCCCCACCGCGGCGGGGCGTCAGCCCTTCTGCTCGCTCCACTCGGCCTGGGCCTCGTTGAGCCGCTCCGCCAGGTCGTCGGCGAACTCCTCGGCCGTCATCTGCCCCAGCAGCAGCTTCTGGAAGTTGGGCTCGGTGTCGGCCTTGCTGATGCTGTTCCAGTCCGGCAGGTAGTACGGCAGCTGGACGATCTTGGTGTTCGGGTCGTCGAGCGACTCCATGGCCGCCTTGGTGGGCCTGGCCTTGTTGATCCACTCGTCGTCCGCGGCGTCGGTGTGGGCCGGGATGGCGCCCGCCGACTCGTTCCAGAGGCTGTTCATCTCGGCGGACGCGGCGAACTCGATGAACTTCCAGGCCGCCGCCTTGTTCCCGCTGGACCTGAACAGCCCCATCCCGTCGACCGGGTTGGAGACCAGGGTGCGCGGGCCGCCCTCAAAGGAGGCCGGCATCGGCAGCCCGTCGACGCCGGCCTCGCCGAACGCCTTCACATGGTCGGTGTAGGAGCCCAGGTTGTGCTGGAGCATCCCGACCTCACCGCCGGTGAAGGTGGCGACCATCTTGGTGAAGTCGTTGTTCAGGTCGGCCTTGGGCGTGTACTTGTTGTACAGGCCGACGTACTTCTCCAGCGCCTCGACGTTCCCCGGGTCGTTGACGGTGGTCTTGTCCCCGTCCCAGAAGCTCTCGATGCCGGACTGCGCGTACATCATCTCCAGCGCCTGGGCGACGGAGCCCGCGCCGCCGCGGATGGTGAAGCCGAACCGGTTGTTCTTCCTGTCGGTCAGCTCCTCGGCCGCCGTGTAGAAGTTCTCCCAGGTGCTGGGGCTCTCCAGACCGGCCGCCTCAAACAGGTCGGTGCGGTACCACAGCACGCCCTGGTTGGCGGAGGTCGGGACGGTGAACATCTGGTCCTTCTCGCCACCGGCGGCCTTGACGCTCTCGACCATGCCGTTGACCAGCTTGCCCTTCAGGGGGCTCTCCTCGATCCGGTCGCCGACCGGGTCCAGCGCGCCCTGGGCGACCATGTTGGCGAGGTAGGCCGTGCCGACCATGCCGACGTCCGGCAGGCTGTCGCCGCCGCCCTGGATGGCGGTGTCGTACTTGGACTGCACGTCGGCGATGGGTATGCCGACGTACTCCACGTCGATGTCCGGGTTCTCCTTCTCGAACTCGGTGATGATCTTCTTCCAGACCTCGGTGCGCACGCCGCCGTTGTTGTCCCAGAAGACGATCTTCCCCTCGCCCTCACCCTCGCTGCCCGTCTCGGTGCCCGAGCCGCCGCAGGCGGTGGCGGTCAGGGCGAGGGACGCGCTGATGCCCAGGGCCAGCAGGGTGCGGGCACGGGGTCTGCGGCTGTTGTTTCCACTCATCGTCGAGCCTCTTTCCTGGTCGTGCGTTTCCGCTTGGGTGTTCGTGTGTCGGGGTGCGGAGTGTCCTGGGGATGGGCCGGACGGTGGTGTCCGGGTGCGGTTGTCCGGATGCGGTGGTGGCCGGCGGACCGGGTCAGGTGACGCGGAATCGGGTGAAGACCGCGGTTCCGGCCGGTTCGCCGCCTTCGGGAGCGGCGGCGAACAGACCGAGCTGGGCACCGACCCGCCCCTGGTCTCCGACAGGGGGGACCCCGGCCAGGGAGGTGGCGGCGAAGGGCGGGCCAGAGGGGACGAAGTCCCTGTCGTCCCCGGTGCGCGCCGAGAACAGGCAGCGGGCGCCGGGGAGGAGTTCGATGCGCAGACGGGCGCGGCCGTCCGGTGCGGGCCGGGAGTGCGCGGCGTCCCGCTCGTGCTCGGCGGCGGGCTCGGCGAAGCGGTGCACCAGGCGGGTCGTCCCCGAGGCGTCCCGCTCCAGGCCGATCCAGGCGAACGCGTCGCCCAGGACCGCCAGCCCGGCCTTGGCGCCGCCGTCGGCCCCGTCCAGCCGCATCCCGACCTCGACCGTGCACGGGCGGCCGGGCAGCCGCTGCACCAGCGCGTTCGGCAGCCGGCGCAGGTCCCGGTCGTCGGCGGTGCGACGGCACACCAGCCGCAGTCCGTCGCCGCGGTGGGCGACCGTCCAGCCGTGCCCCGGGTTGGCGGTCCAGGACCACTGGTGGCCGAAGCGCCCGCCGGGGAAGTCGTCGTCGGTGGCGGGGGCCGCCGGGCGCTCGGCGGGAGCGGGCGAGCGGTGGACGGCGACGGGTTCACCCCCGTCGCCGATCACCGGCCAGCCCTGCCCGTCCCAGTCCACCGGCTGCAGGTGCACCACCCGCCCGTACGCGCCGCGCTGCTGGAAGTGCAGGAACCAGTCGGAGCCGTCGGCCGCCCGCACCCACGCGCCCTGGTGCGGGCCGTTGACGCCGGTGCGGCCCTGGGCGAGCACGATGCGCTCCTCGTAGGGGCCGAAGACGTCCCGGGAGCGGAACGCGCCCTGCCATCCGGTCTCCACTCCCCCGGCCGGAGCGAAGATCCAGTACCAGCCGCCGTGCCGGTAGAGCTTGGGGCCCTCCAGGGTGAACCAGCCCGGCAGCGCGTCGCCGTCGACGACCGTGCGGCCGGCGTCGAGCAGTTCGCGGCCGTCGGGGCTCATCCGGTGGCCGGTCAGCCGGTTCTTGATCCCGGAGCGGGACTCCGCCCAGGCGTGCACCAGGTAGGCGCGGCCGTCCTCGTCCCACAGCGGGCAGGGGTCGATCAGTCCGCGGCCCGCCTTCAGCAGGTGCGGTCCGCTCCACGGGCCCCGCACGTCCTCGGCACTGATCTGGTGGATGCCGTGGTCGGGGTCGCCCCAGAAGATCCAGAATCGGCCGGCGTGATGGCGGATGGCGGGCGCCCACACCCCGCGGTCGTGGCGCGGGGCGGTGAACGCCTGCTCGGGCTCCAGCCGCTGAAGGGCATGGCCGACGATCCGCCAGTTGACCAGGTCGCGGGAGTGGAGGATCGGCAGGCCGGGGACGCGGCCGAAGCTGGAGGCGGTCAGGTAGTAGTCGTCGCCGACGCGGACGGCGTCGGGGTCGGACCAGTCGGCGTCCAGCACCGGATTGCGGTACGTGCCGGCCGGGGCCGCGGGGAGCGCGGTCGCCGGGAGGGCCGTCATCGGGGCGCCTCCTTCCCGGTGAGCCGGGCGGCGACCTCGGCGGCGGCGGCCCTCTCCAGCCGTCCGTCGGCGACACCGGTGACCACGCGCCGCACCACCGGCCGCCCGGCGGGCAACGGCAGTCTGCCGTCCCAGGCCAGTGCGGAGCCGACCCCCGGGTACTCGGCGGCGCGTACGAACCACCGGTCGCGGCGGGTGTCCTCGGTGGCGCCGGCGAACACCAGCGTCCAGGCGTCGGTCGCCATGGCCAGCCAGGGAGCCCGCGAGCCGTGCACCGCCTCCTCGCCCTCGGCGTCCCCGGTGAACACCTCCGGCGGGCGGGGGCCGATGGGCGGACGCCAGAAGAAGCCGCCGTAGCCGGCGCCGGGGCGGCCGTTGGTGGCCGGGCTGCCCACCGACAGCTCCTCGCCGCAGACGTTGGTGAGCTCGGTGGTGAGGTCCAGCGCCCAGCAGTCCGCGTCCAGCGCCCGGGCGGTGACGGTGCGGCGCTCGGTCAGCAGCCGCCGTCCGCCCCGCCGCCAGGCGATCTCCTCGGTGAAGCCGTCCTCGCGCAGATCCGTCCAGCCCAGGTGGTCCTGGTGCCCGTGGTTGTCCAGCTCGACCGGCCCCCGGTCGCGGACGAAGGTGCGCCCGCCCCAGAAGTTTGCGCCGCCGACGTCGGGGACGGCCACGCTCACCCCGAGGTGGTGCACGTGGTCGGCGGGCCGCAGTTCGGTGACGGCGGTGCCGCCCAGGGTGCGGACGGGGTGCAGGTAGGGGCGCGGCGACTGGCTTCCGGCCAGGCGCGGCCGGTACTCGTAGCGGGCGACCGTCCGTCCGCCGCAGCGCAGTTCGGCGGTTCCGGCGCCTTCGCCGGCGCCCGGGTGCGGCGCGGTCATACCCCGGCCCCCTTCCGCTCGGATTCCCGCCCGGGTTCCGCCGCCGGTGCGGCCCAGGGGGCGCGCGGACCGGATCCGCCGGACAGCTCGGAGTACAGGGCCAGCTCCCGCGCTCCCGCCGCGACCAGCTCGTCGACGCCTGTGACGATCCGCCGGGCGGAGCCGTCGCCGTCGGCGCCGGGCTCGGTGCGCCAGGCGCTGCCGGGCAGCGGGCGCGGCTCGGGCGCGGTGCGCACGGCCTCCACCAGCCGCATGAAGGCGCCGGTGCGCTCGGGCGGAACCAGCAGCTCCTCGCCGTCGGTGAGGTGGGCCACGAGGTTGCGCAGCAGGTCCGTGCGGGCGTGCTCGGTGGTCTCGGGCTCGTGCCCGTCGCGTTCCAGCAGCAGGCGGTCCTGCTTGTACCAGAGGGTGATCCGGCCGCCGGTGCCGTGGACGACGACGTAGGGCTCACCGGGCCGCTCGGCGCACAGGGTCACGGCAGCGGTGATCTCGCCCGTCGTCCCGTCGCCGCGCTCGGTGCGCAGCCGGACGCAGGAGGTGTCGTCGGACTCGATGGCGTTGGCGCGGTACAGCTCCAGCTCGATGCCGGCGATGTCCTCGGCGCGGTCGCCGCCGTCGATGCGCAGCGCGGTGGCCACCGCGTGGGCCAGGGGGTTGGTGAGGACGCCGTCCACAACGTCCCGGCCCTCCAGACGGCGCCGGCCGGCCCAGGGCGCACGGCTCCAGTAGGCCAGGTCCCGGCTCCAGGCGCCGGCCGCGCCGATGCCGCGCACCGCGCCGATCGCGCCGTCGGCGATCAGGTCGCGCACCGCGGTGACGGCGTGCGAGCCCAGGGACTGGAAGCCGATCTGGCAGGCGACGCCCGCGGCCCGCACCCCCTTCACCATCCGCTCGAACTCCGCGTACGAGGGCGCGGGGGGTTTCTCCAGCAGCAGGTGCACGCCCCGCTCCGCGGCGGCCAGCGCCAGACCGGTGTGGGTGTGGATCGGGGTGCAGACCACGGCGATCCGCGCGCCGGTGCTCTCCAGCAGGGCCGCGAAGTCGACCGACTGCTCGGGGTCGCCCGGACCGTCCAGCTCGTCCTCGCCCAGCGGCGTCAGCTCGCAGATCCCGGCCAGGCGGACCAGGCCCTCCTGCGCGAGGCGGCGGATGTTGGCCAGGTGCCAGCGACCGTGGCCGCGGGCGCCGGCCAGTACGACCGGCAGGGCCGGGGCGGAGGCGGGTGCGGTGGGAGTCATCAGCCCTTCACCGCCCCCGCGCTGAAGCCGGTGATCAGCCACTTCTGGATGAAGGCGAAGATGATCACCACGGGCACGGCGGCGACCACACCGCCCGCCGCGAGCGCGCCCAGGTCCACGCTGTCGGAGCCGATGAGGGTGTTCAGGCCCACCGGGATCGTCTGCTTCTCCTGGGAGGAGAGGAACATCAGGGCGAACAGGAAGTGGTTCCAGCTGTGCACGAAGGCGAAGGAGCCCACCGCGATCAGCCCGGGTCGCAGCATCGGCAGCACGATGGCCGCGAACGCCCGCAGCCGGGAGCAGCCGTCCACCCAGGCGGCCTCCTCCAGCGACTCGGGGACGTTCTTGATGAAGCCGCTGATCAGGATCATCGACAGCGGCAGCTGGAAGACCGTCTCCGCGATGATCACGCTCCACATGGAGTTGATGAGCTGGAGGCCCCGGAAGGTCTCGAACAGCGGGACCAGCATCAGCGCGCCGGGGATGAACTGCGAGCACAGCAGCGCCAGCATGAAGGCGTTCTTCATCCGGAACCGGAAGCGCGCCAGGGCGTAACCGCCGGCCAGGGCCACCGCCATCGTCATCACCATCGAGGCGATGCCGACCTGGGTGCTGTTGAGGAAGTAGGTACCGAAGCTGCGCTCGTTCCAGACCTTCTCGAAGTGCTCGCCGGTCATCGGCCAGGGCACCAGCGAGGTGGAGCCGGAGGGGCGGACGGCGAACAGCAGCATCCAGTAGAAGGGGATGAGGGTGAAGAGCAGGTAGATGCCCAGGGGCACGTAGATCCGCCAGCGCGGCGGCCCGTCGTCGAGCTTGCGCTGCCGTGCCTTCCTCCGGGCCGGGGGCGGGGTCTCCCCGTCGGCCGGGGCGGGCGTCCGGACGCCCTTCTCCACGATCGCCGCGGTCACTTGTCGTCGCCTCCGAACTTGCTCAGGCGCAGATAGAGGATCGAGCAGAAGAGCAGGATCACGAAGGCCACGGTGGTCAGCGCGGAGGCGTAGCCGAAGTCGTGGCCCTCGATGCCGGTGTTGGCGACATAGAGCGGGAGCGTGGTGGTCACGCCGGCCGGTCCGCCGCCGGTGAGGGTGTAGAGCAGGTCGACGTTGTTGAACTCCCACACCGCGCGCAGCAGGGTGGAGAGGATGATCGCGTCCTTCAGGTGCGGCAGGGTGATGTGCCAGAACTGCCGGAAGCGGCCGGCGCCGTCCACCGAGGCCGCCTCGTACAGGTCCTTGGAGACGGACTGCAGGTCGGCGAGGATGAGGATCGCGAAGAAGGGGACACCGCGCCACAGTTCGGCCAGGACCGCGGCCCAGAAGACGGTGCCGGTGTCGGAGAGGACGGAGGTGCCGTACTCGCCGATGCCGGCGTCCGCCAGGTAGCGGCTCAGGCCCGTGGAGGGGTTGTACAGCAGGATCCAGATGGTGGTGGTGAGCACACCGGAGACGGCCCAGGGCGAGAAGACCAGGGCCCGGGCGATACCGCGGCCGGCGAACGTCTGGTTGACGATCAGAGCGAGCGCCAGGCCGAAGACGAGCTGGAGGCCGACCTCGGCGACGACCCACTTGGCGCTGAAGGCGAGGGTCTGCCAGAACAGCGGGTCCTCGAGGAAGATCTCCCGGAAGTTGTCCAGACCCGCGAAGCCGTTCCGCCAGGGCTTGGTGACGTTGTAGTGCTGGAGGCTGTAGTACAGGACGCTGAGCATCGGGTAGGCGATGAAGCCCAGCATCAGCAGCCCGGCGGGTGCGACCAGTACGTACGGCAGGCCGCGCTTTCGGGTGAGTCCGGGCTTCCCCGGCCTTCCCGGTTTCCCCTGCCTCCCCGGCAGGGCGCGCTTCCTCGGCACGGCGGTGAGTGCCATTGCCGGTGCTCCGTTCTGTCGTCGAATGACTGTCGAACGTCGTTCGAGATGTCGTGTCGGCGGGTGATTCGGACGGTCTGTGGTGCGGTGGTGCGGCAGTGGTGCGGTACGGGCGGTCAGCCCGCGTAGGGTTCGGGGACCTCGCCGGGGCGGGCGAGGAAGGCGAAGTCGCAGCCGGTGTCGGCCTGGGTGATGTGCTCCTCGTACAGCGCCCCGTAGCCGCGCCCGTAACGCCGCTCGGGCGGGCGCCAGGCGGCGCGCCGGCGTTCGAGCTCGGCGTCGTCGACCTCCAGGCGCAGGGTGCGCGCGGCCACGTCGAGGGTGATCAGGTCGCCGGTCTCCACCAGGGCCAGCGGCCCGCCCGCGTGGGACTCGGGGGCGATGTGCAGGACGCAGGCGCCGTAGCTGGTGCCGCTCATCCGGGCGTCGGAGAGGCGGACCATGTCGCGCACGCCCTGCTTGAGCAGGTGGTCGGGGATCGGCAGCATCCCGTACTCCGGCATGCCCGGCCCGCCCAGTGGTCCCGAGCCTCGCAGCACCAGCACGCTCTCGGCGGTGACGCCCAGGTCCGGGTCGTTGATGGTGGCCTGCATGGTGCGGTAGTCGTCGAAGACGACCGCCGGGCCGGTGTGCTTCATCAGGTGCTGCTCGGCGGCGATGTGCTTGATGACCGCGCCGTCCGGGGCGAGGTTCCCGCGCAGCACGGCCACGCCTCCCTCGGCCGCCAGCGGGTCGTCGGTGGTGCGGATGACGTCGTCGTCGTGGACGAGGGCGCCGGCGATCTGCTCGCGCAGCGTCCCGTGTGCGACGGTGGGCCGCTCCAGGTGGAGGTGGTCCCGCAGCCGGGAGAGGAAGCCGGGCATGCCGCCCGCGTAGTGGAAGTCCTCCATCAGGTACTTCCCGCCGGGCCTGAGGTTGGCCAGTACGGGGGTGGCGCGGGCGATCCGGTCGAAGTCGTCCAGGGTGAGGCCGATGCCCGACCGCCCGGCCATCGCGATCAGATGGATGACGGCGTTGGTGGAGCCGCCCAGCGCGCACACGGCGGCGACGGCGTCCTCGTACGCCTCACGGGTCAGGACGGTGGAGAGCCTGCGGTCGGTCCATGCCAGCTCCACGATCCGGCGCCCGGCCGCGGCAGCCATCCGGGAGTGGCCGGAGTCGACCGCGGGGATGGAGGACGCCCCCGGCATGGTCACACCCAGGACCTCGGCGGCGCCGGTCATGGTGGAGGCGGTGCCCATCGTCATGCAGTGGCCGGGCGAACGGGCGAGCCCGCACTCCAGTTCGGCCATCTCGCAGTCGCCGATGAGACCGGCGCGCCTGTCGTCCCAGTACTTCCACATGTCGGTGCCCGAGCCGAGGGTCTCGCCCCGCCAGTGGCCGCGCAGCATGGGTCCGGCGGGGACGAAGACGGTGGGCAGGTCGACGCTGGCCGCGCCCATCAGCAGGGCGGGGGTGGTCTTGTCGCAGCCGCCCATCAGCACCGCGCCGTCCACCGGGTAGGAGCGCAGCAGCTCCTCGGTCTCCAGGGAGAGCAGATTGCGGTAGAGCATGGGGGTGGGCTTCTGGAAGGTCTCCGAGAGGGTGGAGACCGGGAACTCCAGAGGGAAGCCGCCGGCCTGCCACACCCCGCGCTTGACCGCCTCGGCGCGCTCACGCAGGTGCTGGTGGCAGGGGTTGATGTCGGACCAGGTGTTGAGGATCGCGATGACCGGCTTGCCCAGGTGCTCCTCGGGGAGGTAGCCGAGCTGCCGGGTGCGGGCGCGGTGGCTGAAGGAGCGCAGCCCGTCGGTGCCGTACCACTGGTGGCTGCGCAGCTCCTCGGGGGCGCGGCGGGCGCGGGGGGCGCCGCGCCGCTCGTGCCGGTCGTGCCGGTCGGTCATGCCGCCTCCCATCCCTTGACGATTCCGGCGATCTCCGCGCGCTGCTCCTCGGGCAGCGTCCGGCTCGGGGGGCGGACGTCGCGGCGGCACAGGCCGAGGTGGGCCAGGGCCTCCTTGACGACGGAGACGTTGTCGGCCGACTGCTGTGCGGCGCGCAGGTCCTCGAAGACGCGGATGCTCTCCCACACCTCCATCGCGGCGCCGAAATCCCCGGCCCGCAGGGCGCGGAGCATCTCCAGCGAGATCCGCGGCACCACGTTGACCAGGCCGGAGGTGAAGCCGGTGGCGCCGCAGGCGAAGTAGGACGGCGCGTACAGCTCGGCGAGTCCGGCCACCCACACGAAGCGGTCCCGGCCGGCGTCGCGGGCGAAGGCGGCGAAGCGCGCGGCGTCGGGGACGGCGTACTTGACACCGATGACGTTGGGGCACGCCTCCCCGAGCCGGGCGAGGGCCGAGCCCTCGATGAGGGGGTTGCGCAGGTAGGGGACGACACCCAGCTCCGGGACGGCCTCGGCGACGACCCGGTGGTAGTCCACCCAGCCGGCCTGCGAGACGTAGGGGTTGACGGGCTGGTGGACCATCACCATGCCGGCCCCGGCGTCGCGGGCCTGCTCGGCGGCGGCGACCGCGGTCGCCGGGTCGTGGCCGACGCCCACGACGACCTCGGCCTCCCCTCCGGCCTCCTTCACCTCGGCCACGGTCAGTTCGGCCTCCAGCCGCCGCTCGTCGGGGGTGAGGGAGTAGAACTCGCTGGTGTTGCCGTTGGGGGTGACGGCGCGGATTCCGGCGTCCAGCAGCCGTCGGACCAGGGCCCGGTAGGTGCCCGCGTCCAGCCGGCCCCGCTCGTCGAACGGCGTGACCGGGATCGCCACGACGTCGGCGAGTGCGGCTCGCCGGTGGGAGAAGTCCGTCATGCCTGGACCTGACCTTCCTGGTTCTCCATGGCCGGGAGGGCCCGGCGGACGAATCCCTCGATGTGGTCGCGCAGCAGCCCGGCCGCGCCGTCGGCGTCCCCGTCCAGGGCCCGGGCGAGGATCTCCCGGTGCTCGGCGGCCTCACGCTCCCAGGAGGGCACGGCCTCCCAGACGACGGTGGACACCAGGGCCGCCTGGTCGCGCAGGTCGTCGAGCATCCGCGCCAGCAGCGGGTTGCCGCAGGGCAGGTACAGGGCCCGGTGGAAGTCCCGGTTGGCCAGCGAGCGGTCGGCCCGGTCGGCGGCCGCGTCGGCCCGCTCCAGCGCGGCCCGGGCCCCGGCCAGGTCCGCCTTCACCGCGACGGTGCGGCGCAGCGCCTCCGGCTCCAGCAGCAGCCGCACGTCGTAGACCGAGCGCGCCATCGAGGTGTCCACGGTGCGCACGGTGGCGCCCCTGTACTCGCTCATCACGACCAGCCCGCGGCCCGCGAGGGTCTTCAGCGCCTCGCGGACCGGGGTCTTGGACACGCCGAACCGTGCGGCCAGCTCGGTCTCCACCAGCGGCTGCCCGGGCGGGAGCTGCCCGGTGAGGATGGCGTGGGTCAGATGCTCCATGACGTACTGCGTCCTGGAGGGGACGGGCACCGGTGCGAGACCGGTCAGGGGGACTCTCATGCGGTCGGCTCTCAGGTCGGCTGCGGCGACGGACGTACGGGCGGCGGTGCGCACGGCACCCGGGGGTGCGGCGCACACCCGCATACGGCATCTCGTATATGAGGCACGAGATATGACGTATGCCGTATCGCGTACGACGTGCGGTGGGACGAAAGTAGGGCGGCCCCCGGGCTCCGTCAACGGTTCTGACAGAACTTTCAAGGGCCGCCCTGAAAGCGCTTGCCGTACGCAACGACGGATGCGCCGACGATCACAGGGAGCTGCCGTCCACGCGCTCGCGGCGGCTCGCCGGATCAGCGGAGCCGGGACAGCGCGGCCTGCACGGCCGCCAGGTCCGCGTCGCAGGCCAGGCCGGCGTGGTATAGCCGCAGTTCGGTCGCCCCCAGCTCCCCGGCGTGGGCGGCGTCCTCGGCCAGCCGCGCCGGATCTCCGCCCATCCCTCCGACCACCGTGAGGTTGGCCGCGAGCACGGTGGAGGGTGCGCGGTACGGGGCGAAGGGCGCCAGGACGGCCTCGCGTTCGGCGTCGCCCCCGGTGCACGGCAGCACCACCCCGTCGGCCAGGGCGAGGACGCCGGCGGGATCCACTCCGACGTTGGCCCCGCAGCGGTGGGGTGCCGGATCGGCGTGCAGAAGCACCCGGAACCCATCCCTCCGCCGAGCCTCCGCGGCCTTTCGCACGGCCGTCACGACCTCGGTTTGGAAAGCGCTCGCTACCTGGTTGCGCCAGTCGGCCGCGACCCGGGCGAACTCCCGCCCCAGCAGCTTCTCCACTTCCTCCCACTCCCGGCCGCGCCTGTCGGCGGCACCCCCGCGCCCCCCGCGCCACAGCGGCTCCAGCGCGCCGGCCGCGGCACGCCGCAGCAGCTCTGGGTCGGCCCCGTGCGCGGCGTACCCGGTTTCGCACTCCGGGCAGAAGCACAGCGACATCAGGTACTGGCCGGCCCCGTCCAGCCGCACCCCGCCGGTCTTGTCGTGGGCGCTCAGGTGCCCCAGCCCGTACCAGCCGCAGGACTCCAGCTCCACCCCCCGCGCGCCGGGCCGCACGGCGGCCTCGGCGGCCAGGGCGGCGGCGTAGGCGCGCACCTCCTCCCGCGCGATGCAGGGCGCCCAGGGGTAGCGGTCGCCGTAGGCGTTGCGCACGGTCAGGTCCGGATGCTCGCCGCCGAGCCGGGTGTTGTGGGCGAGGATCACCCAGGAGTGCACCTCCAGCCCGGCGTCGGCCAGGGCCGCCGCGGCCTCGCCGTACGGGTCCTGGCCCGCGATCCAGTCCTGCGTGTACGGGCGCAGCCGCCGGCCCTCCCAGCGGGCCCGGTCCACCGGGTAGTAGACGGCGGAGTGCCGGGCCGCCACGACCCGGTGGCGCGGATGCCGGGGGGTGAGCGCCCTGGTGGAGTGGTAGGCGGAGGCGAGGGTGACCTGCTCGACGCCGAGGTCGGCGATCCGGCGTGCTGCGGCCGGGTCGCCGACGACGTCCCAGGGGTAGACGAACGCGGAAGCGCGCATCGGCGGCTCCTTGGTGTGAGTCGGGCTCGGACGGGCGAGCCGGTTGGACGGACGGGCGAAGGCCGGATCAGCGGACCGGGCCGCGGCAGCCTCGTCCGCGCTTGTACGGGACCGCGCACGATGGTGTCGCATGTCCGCCCATCTGAACAGCGCGGGATCCGCCACTCACCCGCGCCCGGGAGGCGGCCGGGGGTTCTCCGGTGCTTCCACACCTTTGGCGCTCCGGGCGGAACCCGGCGAATCCCTTGGACGGTTCCTTGGCATGAACGGTGTTCAGGTATGAGGGCCCGGGCGCCGCCATCCGTACGGGCCCGCCGACGTCCGCCCGGCCGAAGGTGTTCGAGGACTCCTGCGTTCGGGCATGATGGCCCGCGAAGATCGCGTACCGCGGGCCGGGGGCCCGCGGCGGGGAGGGGTTCGATCGTGGACATCGTGAGCTGGCTGGTGCTCGGACTGGTCACGGGGGTCGTCGCCAAGGTCCTGCTGCCGGGCCGCGACCCGGGCGGACTGGTGGGCACCACGCTCATCGGCATCGTCGGGGCGTTCGTGGGCGGCTGGCTGTCGGCGAACTACCTGGACCGTCCCGTGGAGCGGGACTTCTACGACCCGGCCCTGTGGGTCTCGGCGGTCGCCGGTTCCCTGGTGCTGCTGGTCGCCTACCGCCTGTTCTTCGGCCACTCCCGCCCGCCCCGCTGAGGCCCGGCTCGCCCCGCGCTCCGGCCCCGCCGGAGCGGGCGCACCGGACGGCTGAGGTAATGGAACCGTAAAGCCACCTGGTCCGTTATCCGGACCATGACTGCAATGACTCCCGGTTCGAACCTCCCGCTGTCCACCGCGCGTGTGGCGGTGGACGTGACCGCGCCGGCGCGGCTCGATGTCTCCGGCCTGCTGATCGCCGCGGACGGGAAGGTGCGCTCCGACGACGACTTCGTCTTCTACAACCAGCCCTCCGCCCCGGGGGTGGCCCACAGTTCCGCGGGCGGCCTCGACACCATCACCGTGGACACCGCCGCGGTGCCCGCCGGCATCGAGAAGGTCGTGGTGACGGCCAGCCTCGACGCCCCGGGCGCGACCTTCGCCGGCACCGAGCCCACCGCGACCGTGCGGGACGCGGCGAGCGGCGCGGTGGTGGCCACCTTCACCCCGCCCCGGCTGGGCGCGGAGACGGCCCTGGTGGTCGTCGAGGTGTACCGCAGGGGCGTCGCCTGGAAGGTCCGCGCGGTCGGCCAGGGGTACGCCGACGGGCTGGCGGGCATCGCCACGGACTTCGGCGTGACGGTGGAGGAGCCCGCCGCGCCGGCCGCGCCGGCCGCCGCCGCACCCGCCGCACCCGGGAAGATCAACCTGGACAAGGGCCGGGTGGACCTGCGGAAGCACGAGACCGTCTCCCTGGTCAAGGGCGGCAAGCCGCTGCTGACCTCGGTCCGGATGGGTCTGGGCTGGGAGCCCGCCTTCCGCGGCAAGGACGTCGACCTCGACGCGTCGGTCATCGCCTACGACGCCAACCGCAAGAAGATCGACAACTGCTACTTCGGCAGGCTCGCCATCCTGAACGGGGTGATCCAGCACTCCGGCGACAACCTCACCGGCGAGGGCGCGGGCGACGACGAGGCCATCACCGTCCACCTGGGTGGTCTGCCGCCGCAGGTGACGGGCCTGGTCTTCACGGTCAACTCCTTCTCCGGGCAGAGGTTCACCGAGGTCGCCAAGGCGTACTGCCGCCTGCTGGACGCCGCCACCGGCGAGGAACTGGTCCGCTTCGACCTGACCGGCTCCGAGCCGCGCACGGGCGTGCTGATGTGCAAGCTGATCCGCCAGTTCTCGGGCGAGTGGGAGATGACGGCACTGGGCGACTACGTGGACTCCCGCACCGTCCGCGGCATGGTGAAGCCGGGCGGCGCGGCCCTGTAGGGGGACCGGCGGGAGGTGGAGGAGGGCGGCGGGAGGTGGAGGAGGGCGGCGGGAGGCGTGCGGGAGCGGTGAAGACGCCTGCGACCGGGCTCCGGCCCCGGCGCGGGAGGGCGGGCGGAGGTGACATCCGTCGCATCCTCCGACTGCCCCGGCAGGCCCAACTCCCCGCACTGGCAACCATATTCGCAGGTCAGCGGCGATTTCGGGCATTTGCGGAGCGATTGAGGTTTAAACTACACGGCGGAGGGGGACGCAAAAGGACCTGCCGCTGTCATACCCAGCCCCTACGCTGGTCATATGTCCACCACTCCCGAGCAAGGACCCGCGGTTTCCCGGCCCCAGACCCCCGCCCAGGCGAACGAGGCGCTCCGCGCCTTCGTCCGCGCCCACGGGGACCGTCCCTGGTCCCGGGCGGAGCTCGCCGAGCTGGACCGGCTGCGGAGCCTGTGGCGGGCGGCCGAGCGGCACGGGATGACCACAGCGGCCTGAGAGCCGCGCACGGCCCCGACACGTCATGCGGAAGGGCCCCCGGGAGATGATCTCCCGGGGGCC
>NZ_JBXUOY010000105.1:0-16009 GCF_057196705.1 Streptomyces sp. ATLC9
CCCCCGCGCCGCCGGGACCGCGACGGGGTCCCGGCGCCCGGCGGCCGGCGGCTGGGAGGCCACCTGCCGCCGTGCGGCTCAGAGGCGCTCGGCGACGTAGTCCACGCAGGCCGTCAGGGCCTCGACGTCCGCCGGTTCCACGGCCGGGAACATCGCCACCCGCAGCTGGTTGCGGCCCAGCTTGCGGTACGGCTCGGTGTCCACGATGCCGCTCGCGCGCAGCACCTTGGCGATCGCGGCGGCGTCCACACCCTCGGCGAAGTCGATGGTGCCGACGACCTGGGAGCGCTGGGCCGGGTCGGCCACGAAGGGTGCGGCGATCTCGGACTTCTCCGCCCAGCCGTACAGCCGCGAGGAGGAGTCGGCGGTGCGGGAGGTGGCCCAGTCCAGACCGCCCCGGCCGTTGATCCACTCCAGCTGGTCGGCCAGCAGGAAGAGGGTGGCGACGGCCGGTGTGTTGTACGTCTGGTCCTTGCGCGAGTTGTCGATCGCGGTGGGCAGGTCGAAGAACGCCGGGATGTGCCGGTCGGTCGCGGCGATCCGCTCGGCCCGCTCCAGCGCGGCCGGGGAGAACACGGCCAGCCACAGGCCGCCGTCCGCGGCGAACGACTTCTGCGGTGCGAAGTAGTAGACGTCCGTCTCGGCGATGTCCACCGGCAGGCCGCCCGCGCCGGAGGTGGCGTCCACCAGCACCAGGGCGCCCTCGTCCGCGCCCGGGACGCGGTTGATGGGCGTGGCGACGCCGGTGGAGGTCTCGTTGTGGGTGAGGGCGTACACGTCCACGCCCGCCTCGGCCTCCGGCCGCGGGTGGGAGCCGGGGTCGGAGGAGATGACGGTCGGCTCGGCCAGCCAGGGGGCGAGCTTCGCGGCCTTGGCGAACTTCGAGGAGAACTCGCCGAAGGACAGGTGCTGGGACTTCGACTCGATCAGGCCGTGGGTCGCGATGTCCCAGAAGGCGGTGGAGCCGCCGTTGCCCAGGACGACCTCGTAGCCCTCCGGGAGGCCGAAGAGCTCCTTCACTCCCTCGCGCACCCTGCCGACCAGGTTCTTGACCGGAGCCTGGCGGTGTGAGGTGCCCAGCAGGGACGTACCGGTGGCGGCCAGGGCGCTCAGCGCCTCCGTCCGCACCTTGGACGGGCCCGAACCGAATCGTCCGTCGGCGGGCTTGATGTCTGCGGGAATCTGGAGATCGGCCACGAACCGAAGGGTAGTGCGTGGCCGCCCTGTGTTCCGTGAGGCGTCCACCCCGCGAGACGCGCCATGGACACGCCGTGGGACACGCGGCGGGACACACCGGGGGCGACTGGTGCGGACGGGGCCGGTCGGGATGCACGCTGTTGCCCATGGGTGACGACGCGGCGAGGGCGGCACGGCGGCAGGCGCGCACGGCGCAGGCGGAGGAGCACGAGCGGGCGCGGGAGGTGGTGCGGGCGCTGCGGACGGCCGTACGGGGGGAGGTGGCCGACGACGCGGGCTCCCGTGCGCTGGTGACGATGGACGCCTCCAACTACCGGCGGGTGCCGCTGGCCGTGGTCGCGCCGCGCGACGCCGGCGACGTGGCGGCGGCGCTGGCGGTGTGCCGGGAGACGGGGGTGCCGGTGGTGCCGCGCGGCGGGGGCACGTCCATCGCCGGGCAGGCGACGGGCACGGGGGTGGTGCTGGACTTCACCCGCCACATGGACGCGGTCCTCTCGCTCGACCCCGGGGCGCGCACCGCCGTCGTCCAGCCGGGCGTGGTCCTGGACGACCTGTGCCGCGCGGCCGGCGCCCACGGGCTGACCTTCGGTCCCGACCCCTCCACCCACAGCCGCTGCACGCTCGGCGGGATGATCGGAAACAACTCCTGCGGCTCCCACTCGGTGGCCTGGGGCACGACCGCCGACAACGTCCGGGAGCTGGAGGTGCTCACCCACGGCGGCGAGCGGGCCCGGCTCGCGCCCGGCGGTGACGGCGTGCCCGAGCGGCTGCGCGCCGGGGTGCGGGCGCTGGTGGGCGGGGAACTCGCCCGGCTGCGCACCGGCTTCCCCGAACTGCCGCGCCGTATCTCCGGTTACGCCCTGGACGCGCTGCTGCCCGAGCGCGGCGAGGACTGGGCGCGGGCGTTCACCGGCAGCGAGGGCACCCTCGGGGTGCTCACGGCCGCCACGGTGAGGCTGGTGGAGCGGCCCGGCGCGCGGGTGCTGGCGGTACTGGGCTACGCGGACGAGAGCGCGGCGGCCGAGGCGGCCGTCACCCTCCTTCCGCACCACCCGCTGACGGTGGAGGGCATGGCGAGCGATCTGGTGCCCGAGACCGAGCGGGCGATGCTGCCCCGGGGCGGGGCGTGGCTGTTCGTCGAGGTCGGCGGCGCGGACGCGGACGGGGCACGGGCGGCGGCCGGGCGGCTGTGCCGGGCGGCGGCCGGGGAGGCGGCCGACCACACCCTGGTCGCCGACCCGGCCGGGCAACGCGCCCTGTGGCGGGTACGGGAGGACGCCTCGGGCACCGCCACCCGCATGCCCGACGGCAGCGAGGCGTGGCCGGGCTGGGAGGACTGCGCGGTCCCGCCCGCCCGGCTGGGCGCGTACCTGCGGGACTTCCGCGCGCTGCTGGCCGAACACGGGCTGCGCGGGCTGCCGTACGGCCACTTCGGCGACGGCTGCATCCATGTGCGCGTCGACTTCGACCTGATCGGCGATGCGGGCATCGCCCGCTTCCGCCGCTTCTCCGGCGACCTGGCCGGCCTGGTGGTCGCGCACGGCGGCTCGCTGTCGGGCGAGCACGGCGACGGGCAGGCGCGCGCCGAACTGCTGCCGCGGATGTACGGGCGGGAGACGGTGGAGCTGTTCGGTCGCTTCAAGGACCTGTGGGACCCCGACGGCGGCCTCAACCCCGGCATACTGGTGCGCCCCCACCGCCTGGACGAGAATCTGCGGTTCGCGCCGCTGCCGCGCGAACCGCTGCCCGTCGTCTACGGCTACCCGGAGGACGGCGGTGACTTCTCGGCGGCGGTACGGCGCTGTGTGGGGGTGGCCAAGTGCCGTAACCCGGCCGGGAGTCCGGGTGTGATGTGCCCCTCCTACCGGGCGACGGGCGAGGAGAGGCACTCCACACGCGGCCGGGCGCGGCTGCTGCACGAGATGCTCGCGGGCGAGGTGGTCACCGACGGCTGGCGGTCGGAGGAGGTCCGCGAGGCGCTGGACCTGTGCCTGTCGTGCAAGGGCTGCCGCGGCGACTGCCCGGTGGGGGTGGACATGGCCACCTACAAGGCGGAGTTCCTGCACCACCACTACGCGGGCCGCCGCCGTCCCATGGCCCACTACTCGATGGGGCTGCTGCCGCTGTGGCTGCGGGCGGTGGCCGCCACCCGTACCGCGCCGCTGCTCAACGCCCTGGCCCGCACCCCGGCGGCGGCCCTGGCCAAGCGGCTGGGCGGGATCGCCCCGGAGCGGGAGATCCCACCGCTGCCGCGCGCCCCCTTCGTGCGCCGGTGGCGTGCGTACCGCCAAGGGCGCCCCGCGTGTCCCGTGCGCGGCGGCCGGCGGGTCGTGCTGTGGCCGGACACCTTCACCAACCACCTCTCCCCCGAGGCGGGCACCGCCGCCGTACGGGTGCTGGAGGCGGCCGGGCTGGAGGTGGTCCCGCCACCGGGGGCGGACCGGGTCTGCTGCGGCCTGACCTGGATCTCCACCGGACAGCTCGACGGCGCGCGCCGTGTGCTGCGCCGCACCCTGGAGCGGCTGGAGCCCGTGCTGGAGGCGGGGGTCCCGGTGGTCGTCCTGGAACCGCCGTGCGCGGCGGCGCTGCGCACCGACGCCCCCGAACTGCTGCCGGACGACCCGCGCGCCAAGCGGCTGGCCGCCTCGGTGCGCACCTTCGCGCAGGTCCTGGAGGAGTACGCCCCCGACTGGGATCCGCCGCGGATCGACCGCCCGGTGGCCGGCCAGACCCACTGCCACCAGCACGCCGTGCTGGGTGAGGCGGCGGAGCGGCGGCTGCGGGAGAAGGCCGGGCTGACCGGCGGGCTCAGCGACGGCTGCTGCGGGCTGGCGGGCAACTTCGGCTTCGAGAAGGGGCACTTCGAGGTCTCCGCCGCCTGTGCGGAGGAGAAGCTGCTGCCGGCGGTGCGCGGCGCCGGGCCGGGCACGGAGCTGCTGGCCGACGGCTACTCCTGCCGCACCCAGCTCGCCCAGCTCGGCGGATACCGCGCCCGCCACCTGGCGGAGGTGCTGGCCGAGGCGCTGGGCGGGCTGCCGGAGGAGCAACGGCGGGAGGAGCGGCCGGAGCGGTGAGACGGCGGCGCCCGTGCCGCGGACGGAACCGGTCGCCGCTCGCCCGATGGTGCGACGAGGGCGGGGCAGGGAGCGGGGAAAGTTACGGACGCGTAACTTACTGATGGGTTACCTGTGGTAATCCGGGCGCCTAGTCTCGGGTCACCTTCCCCCACACGCCCGCCGGCCCCCACACCGGTGACACGATTCAGGAAGAGGGCCCATGGGACACCCTCGCAGGCGCCTGCGCACGTCCGCCGCCGTCGCCGCCGTCTCGGCCGCGGTGATGGCCGGGACCGTCGCCGGCCCGGTCACCACCGCCCACGGCGCGACCGCGTCGTCCACCGTCCGCTTCGTCGAGATCCCCGGCGACGGCGGCACGCCGCTGGCCGCCAACGTCGTCGTGCCCGGCGACGCGGACGGCGAGCGCCGCTACCCGCTCGTCGTGCTCCCCACCAGCTGGTCCATGCCGCAGATCGAGTACCTCGCCCAGGCGAGGAAGCTCGCCGACTCCGGTTACGTGGTGCTCAGCTACAACTCGCGCGGCTTCTGGCAGTCCGGCGGCGAGATCGAGGTCGCCGGCCCGCCCGACGTCGCCGACGCCACGAAGGTCATCGACTGGGCGCTGGCCAACACACCCGCCGACCCCGAGCGGATCGGCATGGCCGGCATCTCCTACGGCGCGGGCATCAGCCTGCTGGCCTCCGCCCACGACGACCGGATCAGGGCCGTGGTCGCGATGAGCGGCTGGGCCGACCTGGTCGGCTCCATCTACAGCGGCCGCACCCAGCACACCCAGGCGGCCGCGTTCCTCACCGGCGCGGGCCACCTCACCGGCCGCCCCGGCGACGAGTTCAAGGAGATCATCTCCGGCTTCCTCGCCTCCGACCTGGAGAAGGAGGGCGACATGATCGCCTGGGGGAGGAAGCGCTCGGCCGCCACCCACATCGACCGCGTCAACGCCAACGGTCCCGCGATCATGCTGGGCAACGCCTGGGGCGACTCGATCTTCCCGCCCAACCAGTACGCCGACTTCTACGAGAAGCTGACCGGCCCCAAGCGCCTGGAGTTCCGGCACGGCGACCACGCCACCCCCGAGATGCCCGGCCTGCTGGGCCTGCCCAACGACGTGTGGAACAGCGCCGAGCGCTGGCTCGACCACCACCTCAAGGGCGAGGACAACGGCGTCGACCGCGAGCGGCCCGTGCGGCTCACCGACCGCCAGGGCGACCAGGAGGGCTACCCCGACTGGAAGTCCGTCCCCTCGGGCGCCGAGCGGATCGCCCTGAGGGACACCGAACGCGTCCTGGCGAACATCGACTCCGGAGCGAACGGCGGCACGGTCCTCCTCTCCAGCGTCTTCGACCGGCTCACCGGCCTGCCGCCGGTGGTCTCCGTCCCGCTGCTGCCCGACTGGCACTCCGCGGTCTGGAAGTCCGAGCGGTACGCCGCCGCCCGGCGGATCCGGGGCACGGTGAAGCTGCACACCACGGTCACCTCCAACCGGACCAGCGGCACCTTCGTCGCCCACCTCTACGACGTCAACGCGCTCGGGGTGGGCAAGCTGGTCACCCACGCGCCGTTCAGCTTCCACGACAAGGCGCCGGGCGAGGCGTTCGGCGTGGACCTGGAACTGTTCTCGACCGCCTACGACGTGCCGGCCGGGCACCGGCTCGCCCTGGTGATCGACACCGTCGACCCGCTCTACGCCGAGCACAACCCGTTCGGCGCGAAGCTCGCCTTCTCCTCGCCCGCGGGCGACCCCTCGTACGCCGAGATCCCCGTGCGCGAGTGAGTGTCCCGCCGGGCCGTCCGCCTTCGCGGATGCGGGTGTGCGGCCCGGGCCTCAGCGGGCGATCTCGTCGTGGCCCTCGATCTCCCGCACACCGCGCGGGCCCGGGCCCACGTAGCGCGCGGAGGGGCGTACCAGGCGGCCGGTGCGCTTCTGCTCCAGGATGTGCGCCGACCAGCCGGCGGTGCGGGCGCAGCTGAACATCGAGGTGAACATGTGCGACGGGACCTCGGCGAAGTCCAGCACGATCGCCGCCCAGAACTCCACGTTGGTGGCCAGCACCCGGTCCGGACGCCGGTTGTGCAGCTCCTCCAGCGCCGCCTTCTCCAGCGCCTCGGCGACCTCGAAGCGCGGTGCGCCCAGCTCCCTGGCGGTACGGCGCAGCACACGGGCGCGCGGGTCCTCGGCGCGGTAGACGCGGTGGCCGAAGCCCATCAGGCGCTCGCCGCGGTCCAGGGCACCCTTCACGTAGGCCCGGGCGTCCCCGGTCCGCTCGATCTCCTCGATCATGCCCAGCACGCGCGAGGGCGCGCCGCCGTGCAGCGGGCCGGACATCGCGCCGACCGCTCCCGACAGCGCCGCCGCCACGTCCGCGCCGGTGGAGGCGATGACGCGGGCGGTGAAGGTGGAGGCGTTCATTCCGTGCTCGGCGGCCGACGTCCAGTAGGCGTCCACGGCCGCGACGTGCTTGGGGTCGGGCTCGCCCCGCCAGCGCCGCATGAAGCGCTCCACGACGGTCTCGGCCTCGTCGATCTCCCGCTGCGGCACCATCGGCAGACCCTGGCCGCGCGCCGACTGGGCGACGTACGACAGCGCCATCACCGCGGCCCGCGCCAGGTCGTCGCGGGCCTGCCGCTCGTCGATGTCCAGCAGCGGGCGCAGGCCCCACACGGGCGCGAGCATCGCCAGCGCGGACTGCACGTCCACCCGGATGTCACCCGAGTGGACCGGGATGGGGAAGGGCTCGGCCGGGGGCAGGCCGGGGGTGAAACCGCCGTCCACCAGCAGGCCCCACACGTTCTCGAAGGAGACGTGGCCCACCAGGTCCTCGATGTCCACACCCCGGTAGCGGAGGGCGCCGCCCTCCTTGTCGGGTTCGGCGATCTCCGTCTCGAACGCGACGACTCCCTCGAGCCCGGGCACGAAGTCGGACATCTGGCGGCTCCTCGTATGTGGTTCGGCGGGAGGACGGCGGGTGCCCCGGGGGCCGGTCGGCTCTTCGCGGGCGTACCTGCGCGGTTCCGCCGCCGAGGGGGCTGGCGGTCCGGGCCGGTACCCGGTCCTGCCCTGCTGCTGTCGGACTGCCGGTGGTGACCGGGCAGTGGCTGGTCGGACACGGTACCCCGCGCTGTGCGGAGGCCACAGTCGTCCAGTCAGCGATTCTGTCCGGTTCGGCAGGTGCGGGGAAGAGTGAGATGCGGCACACTCCCCGCTTCCCCGTCCCCAGGTGTACACGTCCCGAAGGGCGGGCAAACTCGCCCGCCACCGCCCGATGCCGTGCGCCGCACGTGTTGCAAGATGAACACGTGCCCCAAGCCGACGAAGCAGCCCGCGAAGCCCTCGCCCACCACCCGCACCTGGACCCCGCCGCGATGCGGGCCCACTACCGGGCGGAAGGAATCGGGGAGGAGGACCTCGCCGCCGACCCGTACGGACAGTTCCTGCGCTGGTTCGAGGAGGCGGCGGCCGGCGGGCTCCACGAACCGAACGCGATGGTCGTCTCGACGGCCGACGAGCGGGGGCGGCCCAGCTCGCGCACGGTGCTGCTCAAGCAGTTCGACGAGCGCGGCTTCGTCTTCTACACCAACTACGACTCGCGCAAGGGTCGCGAGATCGACGCCAACCCGTACGTGTCGCTGCTCTTCCCCTGGCACGCCGTCGCCCGCCAGGTGATCGTCTCCGGCCGGGCGGAGCGCACCGGCCGCGACGAGACGGCCGCCTACTTCCGCACCCGCCCGCACGGCTCGCAGCTCGGGGCGTGGGCCAGCGAGCAGTCCTCGGAGATGGCCTCCCGGGAGGAGCTGGACCGCGCGTACGCGCGGCTCGCGGACCGCTACCCGGAGACGGAGCGGGTCCCGGTCCCGCCGCACTGGGGCGGCTACCGGGTGGTGGCGCGGACGGTGGAGTTCTGGCAGGGCCGCGAGAACCGCCTCCACGACCGTCTGCGCTACGTCCGCCGGGACTCCGGGGGGCCGGGTGCGGAGGCGGTCTGGACGGTCGAGCGTCTCAGCCCCTGACGGGCCCGGCCCGGGGCTCCGGGAGCGCGAGGCCCCGGAGGTTCCGAAGACGCAGACGACCCGCGGGCCTGGCCCCGGTCGCGCCGTGCGGCGCGAGGGGGGTCGGTCGGACGTACCGACAGCCCGCGGGTCGGGTGACTGCTCGGGATTGGCCGGCGGTGCCGGCATCACGCTGTGACGTCGGCCTCCTAGGCCGCAGCCACCTCACGCGTCCGGTTGCAACTCATCTGCCGAACCACCTCCCTTCTCGTGTACCCCAAACGGTAAGCGGCGGCATGGGCACGGACAAGCGAATTTCGAGGGGACAACGATTTGTGTGAATCACATGTGCGCTGCGTCACGTTCGAGTTCAATGATCGGGAGTGCAGTTGCGCGCAGCGTCCAGCTGGGGGTGCCAGGTGACGGCTCGGTCCGAGACCCACTTCGAACACGGTGCCGGTGACGGCGGCGACGCCCGTGGCGGCTCCGCGGGGGGAGCCGCCACGCCGCGGTCCGCCGGCTCCGGGGGCGAGCTGCTGCTCGCGGCCCTCCTGGACGGCATGGACGCCGCCCTGTGCGCCTTCGACGCCGACGGCGTCGTCACCCACTGGAACCGCGAGGCCGAACGCCTCCTGGGCTGGACCGGGCAGGAGGCCGTCGGCCGGCGGGGGCTGGCGGGATGGGCGGTCCGCACCGCCGACGCCGAGGACGTCCAGGGGTGGCTGATGGCCGCGATGGCCGCGCCGGGACGCCGGGTCCACGAGTTCGCGCTGGTGCGCAAGGACGGCGGACGGGTGCTGGTGCGGGTGCAGTGCTCCGGGGTGCGCGGCGCGGACGGCCGGCCGGCCGGCGTGTACTGCGCGTTCGGCGAGGTGCGCACGCAGATCGACCTGGAGCGGTCGATCGCCCTGGGCGAGGCCCTGTTCGAGGAGGCCTCGTGGGGGGTGGTCCTGGTGGACGCCGACCTGCGCCCGGCCGTCGCCAACCTCCACGCCGCCCGCGCGCTGCGCGTCGGCCGCGCGGCCATGCTGGGGCGGCCGCTGGGCGAGCTGGTGGGTGAGGGCGTGGAGGAGCTGGAGAGCGCCCTGCAGCACGTACTGGCGGAGGGTCCGCCACCGGCGCCGGCGGAGCTGTGGGTGACGCTGCGCGCCCAGGCCGGGGGGCGGGGGCCCGAGCAGGAGGACGGACCCGCCTCGGACACGCGGCGCTGCTGGCGCAGCGGCTTCCTGCGGCTGGTCTCGCCGATGGCGGAGGAGACGCCGGTGCCGCTGGGCGTGGCGTGGTTCTTCACGGACGTCACGGATGCCAGGCGGGCCGAGCAGGAGGCGGCGCGGTTCCGTTTCCGGGGCAACCAGGCCCACCGGGCGGCGCGGGCCGCGGCCGAGTGCGAGGACCCGATGGAGGCGGCGACCGTCCACCTGGACTTCGCGCTGGCGGGCTTCGCCGAGCACGCGCTGCTGGACCTGGCGGCGGACTGCTCGCCGGTCCGCCTGGTGCGCGCGGCCGAGGCCCCGGCCCCCTGCACGACGACGACGGGCGTCCCGGTCCCCTACGCGCGCGACCATCCGGCGCTCCAGGCGTACGAGCGCTGCGGCCCGGTGCGCACCAGCGTGGGCGGCGCGGGGGTGCAGGGGTGGGCGCGCGCCCGCAGATGGCCGGAGGGCACGGTGCACGCGCTGTGCGTGGTCCTGCGCAGCCGCGGCCGGACCCTGGGCGTGCTCACCTTCCTGCGGGGGGCGAGCCGGCGCGCCTTCGACCGCTCGGACGCGGTCCACGCGGAGGGCGTCGCGGACCGCGTCGCCGCCGCGGTCGACCTCGCCCGCGCCCTGTCGCGGGACTGAGTCCCCGGCCGGGTACCCGCCGGGTCCGTCAGCGCAGGTAGAAGATCCGGTCGGCGTGCTCGGCCATCACCCCGGCGTTCCACTCGTGGCCGCCGTCCACGTTCCCCGAGCGCAGCAGGGGCGGGGTGATGCCGCGGGCGGCCAGCGCACCCGCGGCCGAGGCGACGACGGCCTGCATGATCGCGCAGGTCACCACCGTCGAGGCGGGGGCGAAGGGGGCACCGACACCCTCCGCCGTCAGCTCCGCGTCGCCCACCGCGATCTTGCTGTCGACGACGACGTCGCAGTGGTCCCTCAGGAAGGTGCCCGAGGGGTTGCGCGGCGCGGTGGTCCGCGCGTACGCCACCGAGGTCACACCGATCACCCTCAGGCCGAGATCCCGGGCGCGGGTGGCCATCTCCACCGGCAGCGCGTTGCGCCCCGACAGGGAGATCACCACCAGTACGTCGCCGGCCCGTGCGGGGGAGGTCTCCAGCACGGCCGAGGCCAGTCCCTCCACCCGCTCCAGCGCGCTGCCCAGCGTCGCGGGCACGACGTCGACGCCGACCGCGCCGGGCACGGGCAGGAGGTTCAGCACGGCGAGGCCGCCCGCCCGGTAGACCACGTCCTGGGCCGGCAGGGAGGAGTGGCCCGCGCCGAAGGCGAAGACGCGGCCGCCGCCGGCGAAGGCGTCGGCGATCAGCGCTCCGGCCGCCGAGATGCTGCCGGACTCCTCCTTCCGGACCCGCTCCAGCAGGCCGACGGCCGCGTCGATGAACCGCTCGGCGGGCCCGGGCCCGCTCCCGTCCGGTGCCCCGCCCGTCGTCTCGTCCGCCGCCCCGCCCATTGTCCCGGCCTCCCGTCGTGTGCCGCCGTCGTACGGCTCCGGCGCGCACCCGGCCGCAAGCCCCGGTGAACGCTCCGCCGCGCGCCGCGGAACGCCCCGTGACGCCGTGATCACGGTGAGGTCTGGACCAGTGTGCTGTCAATACGCGGCGGTGCTTCCGGGCGAGGTACGGCCGGGCCCGGCGGACCGGGAACGATTGTCGGCCCCATGCGTCAGAATTGGTCTCCAGGGCCACCGCACGAGCTGACGAGGGGCACGATGTCCGGACTCATCGACACCACGGAGATGTATCTCCGCACCATCCTGGAGCTGGAGGAGGAGGGCGTGGTCCCCATGCGTGCCCGCATCGCCGAGCGGCTCGACCAGAGCGGCCCGACGGTGAGCCAGACGGTGGCCCGCATGGAGCGTGACGGACTGGTCCGGGTGGCCGGAGACCGGCACCTGGAGCTGACCGAGGAGGGGCGGCGGCTGGCCACGCGCGTGATGCGCAAGCACCGGCTGGCCGAGTGTCTCCTGGTCGACGTGATCGGCCTGGAGTGGGAGCAGGTGCACGCGGAGGCGTGCCGCTGGGAGCACGTGATGAGCGAGGCCGTCGAGCGCCGTGTGCTGGAGCTCCTGCGGCATCCCACCGAGTCCCCCTACGGAAACCCGATCCCGGGCCTGGAGGAACTGGGCGAGCCCTCGGAGGCCGGGCCGTTCCTGAGCGACGACATGGTGAGCCTGTCGGACCTGGACGCCGGCTCGGACGGCAAGACGGTCGTGGTGCGCCGGATCGGCGAGCCGATCCAGACGGACGCCCAGCTGATGTACACGCTGCGGCGGGCCGGTGTGCAGCCGGGCGCCGTGGTCAGCGTGACGCCGGGGGCGGGCGGCGGGGTGCAGGTCGGCAGCGGAGGCGAGGCCGCGGAGCTGACCGCCGCGGTCGCCACGCACGTCTTCGTCGCCAGGCGCTGAGGGCGGTCCGGACGGCCGCCCGGGAGGCCCGTGCGGTCTTCCGGGCGGCCGGGGTTACGCGGAACGCGAGCGGCGGGGACGGTGTCGTGGCACGCTTTCGGTGAGGTGCAGGGGTGGGAAGACGGAAGGGGAGCCGTCCATGGGGCTGTCGCACCATCGGGGTCCCGGCGGCCTGCCCGGCCCGCCGGGCCCCCCCACCCCCGGGGCCCCCCCCCCCACGGGCCCCTGCCCCCGAGTGGCCCGCCTCCCGGTAGCTGTCTCCCCTCGGCCCGGCCGGAAGATACTCGCTGAAGGTCACTCAAAAGAGGGATTTTGCAGTTCAGATGGGCTTGTTCGAATAAAAGTTCGATAGCGTGAGGCCGGCAGGCGACGAGGCAGTCGGACGACGCGGACAGGAGGGATGGGGGTGCCAGGACGCATGGTTCGACGCATCAACGTCAGGGGAGCGGGCGGTCTGCGGCTCGCGGCCTGGGAGTTCGCCGACCCGCCCAAGGGCGCGCTGCCGGAGGGTGACGGGCAGGCTCCGGGCGTGCTGCTGCTGCACGGCCTGATGGGCCGCGGCTCGCACTGGGCCCCCACCGCCCGCTGGCTCTCCGGGCGTTACCGCGCCGTCTGCCTGGACCAGCGCGGACACGGCCGCAGCGACAAGCCGACCGACGGCCCGTTCGGCCGCGACGCGTACGTCGCCGACGCCGAGGCCGTCATCGAGCAGCTCGGCCTGGCGCCCGTGGCGCTCGTCGGACACGGGATGGGCGCGCTGACGGCCTGGCAGCTCGCCGCCAGGCGACCCGACCTGGTCCGCGCCGTGGTGATCTGCGACATGCGGGCCTCGGCACTGGGCAAGCGCTCCCAGCGCGACTGGGAGCAGTGGCTCGCGACCTGGCCGGTGCCCTTCGCCACGCTCGCGGACGTCCGCGGATGGTTCGGCGAGGAGGACCCTCTCCTGGAGCGCCCGTACCCCTCGCGCGGCGAGTTCTTCGCCGAGGTGATGGCCGAGCGGATGGACGGCTGGCGACCGGTGTTCTCGCGCCGCCAGGTGCTGATGATCCGCCAGACGTGGGCGTACGAGGCGTACTGGGAGGAGCTGGCCCTGGTGCGCTGCCCGGCCCTGGTGGTCCGCGGTATCGACGGCGAGCTCGGGCGCGCCGAGGCCCAGGAGATGGTCCGGGTGCTGCCCCGGGGCGCCTACGCGGAGATCGCCGACGCGGGCCACCTCGTCCACTGCGACCAGCCGGAGCAGTGGCGGCAGGCCGTCGAGCCCTTCCTCCAGAGCGCGCTCCCGGCGGGCGCGGCGGGGGCGGCCGGTCCGCCCGGCCCCCGCTCCCGGGGCGGTCAGCGCACGCGTGCCGCGGCGGCGTCGCGGCCACAGGCGTACGCCAGTGGCCGGACGATCTCCTCGGCCTCGGGCAGCCGGTGGCCGGCGTCCGCCGGCTCCCGCACCCACAGCACCGCGCCGCGGGCGCCCACCCGGGTCGGCGGAGCCGCCACCCAGTCGCCGTCGCCCCGCGCGGTCAGGTCGAGGGCGCTGGGGGACCAGCCCAGCCTCCTCACCAGATCGGGCATCCTGGACGCGCCGCCGGGCTGGACGAAGAAGAGCATCCGCCCCTTCGGGGTGCCGGTGACCGGACCGACCGCCACACCCATGCGCTCCATACGGGCCAGTGCCAGGCAGCCCGTGGTCTCGGGCACCTCGATCGCGTCGAAGGCCCGCCCGGTCGGCAGCAGCACCGACGCCCGGGGCCGGTCGGCCCACATCCGGCGCACGGCCGTGGCGCCGGACGTGGCCTGTGCCGCCCAGTCGGGGCGCGTGGGGTGCGCGCCGGGCGACCCGCAGTCCGCCGCGCCGCACGAGCAGCGCGGTATGCCCTCCTCGACCTCGAGCCATGCGCCGGGGAACACGTCCCACAGCCGTTCCCTCGTGCAGCGCACCGCGTACTCGACCATCGGACCCGCGGGTACGGGCGCGGCCGCGGTTGCCGCGGTTGTCGCCGTTGTGATGTTCATGGGTTCCTTCACGATGATCACAACTTGTTTCGTGACGAAGGGTTACGGCCTGGGGAGCGATTTGTTCGGGGTGCCGTTCCGGCACGCGGGGGCGCACAGGTGCATGGGCGGGGGCGCGTGCATGGGCGGACGGTCCCGGATGGGTAGTTCCCTGTGCGGCGCGGCGCCGGAAATTTTGGCATATGCGCTCGGCAGCGCGGTCGGAGCGCTCGAGGCGTCCGGCGCACCCGGAGCAGGCGGAGCATCCGCGAGAGCGGTCACAGCGGGCGGCGCGGTCAGGACAGGCAGCACACAGAGGGACACGCAGAGGGAGGGGACCGTATGGCCGCGAGGCCGCTGGTCGCACGGCAGCCGAACGAACGGCTGCAGGCGCTCATCCAGGAGGCAGGCTGTTCCAACGCCGGACTGGCCCGCCGCGTCAACATGTGCGGCGCGGAACAGGGGCTCGACCTGCGCTACGACAAGACATCCGTCGCCCGCTGGCTGCGCGGCCAGCAGCCGCGCGGCCGGGCGCCGGTGGTCATCGCCGAGGCGCTGGGGCGCAAGCTCGGCCGGACGGTGACTGTCGAGGAGATCGGAATGGCGGGCGGCCGGAACATGGCCGCCGGGGTCGGCCTGCGGTTCGCGCCCACCGTCTCCGGTGCCGTCGAGCAGGCGAGCGAGCTGTGGCGCAGCGACGTGGGGCGCCGCGATCTGCTCGCCGCGCGGCCGGGGGCGTTCTCCGCGCTGGTCGAGCCCAGCCGCGACTGGCTCATCTCCGCCCCGGACGCCGAGGTGGAGCGCCGCACCGGCCCGAGAGTGGGTGCGTCGGACGTCGCGGCCGTACGGGACGCCACCGCGGCCCTGTCGGAACTGGACCATCGCTACGGCAGCGGCCATGTGCGGCCGGTGGTCGTCCACTACCTCGACAGCGTGGTCTCCGGGCTGCTGACGGGCTCCTACACGGAGGCGGTGGGGCGCGAGCTGTTCGCCGCGGTCGCCCGGCTGACCGAACTGGCGGGCTACATGGCCGTGGACGCCGGCCGGCCCGGCCTGGCCCAGCGGTACTACATCCAGGCGCTGCGGCTGGCCCAGGCCGCGGACGACCGCGCGTACGGCGGCTATGTGCTGGCCGCGGGCATGAGCCACCTGGCGGCCTCGCTGGGCACCCCCCGGGAGATAGCCCAGCTTGCCAGAGCCGCCCAGGAGGGCACGAGAGGCCGGGTGACCCCGCGGACGCAGGCGATGTTCCACGCGGCGGAGGCACGCGGCCACGCGCTGGTGGGCGACGCCCGCACCTGCCAGCTCGCCGCGGGGCGGGCGCTGGCGGCCTTCGACCGGGCGGAGTCGGCGACGGACGCGGGCGACGACCCGGAATGGATCGGCCACTTCGACGCCGCCTACCTGGCCGACGAACTCGCCCACTGCCACCGGGACCTGAACCAGCCCACCCCCGCCCAGCGCCGTGCCGAGGAGGCACTGTCGGGCCATCCGGAGCGGCGTACGCGGCGGCGGGCGATAGACCTGCTGCTGCTGGCCGCCGCGCGGCTCCAGCAGCGTGAGCTGGAACACGCCTGTGATGCCGGCGCGCAGGCGGTTGAGTTGCTGAACGGGCTCCGCTCACAGCGGGGTTCGGAGTACCTGGAGGACTTCCGGGCGCGGCTGGAACCCCACCGGGAGGAGCCCGTGGTCAGGGAGTTCGCGCAGCGGCTGGAACCGGCGGCTTGACGGGAGGGAGCGGGTGAGAGGGCGGAAGAGGGGACGGTGAGGTTTCGTCCCGGCCGATGGCGGGGAAAATGCGCGGCCCTTCCGGGGGCATGGTCGACCGTTCCGACGACCGGGTAGCGTGAGCCGACGAATTCGCAGTCGTGTTCTGGATAGTCAGGCGAACGAGGGGTCCCGGTGACGACGCACAGCCGACAGGGCGACGAGGCGCGTGAGGGTGTTGTCCTGCCGTCGAACGAGGACCGGTGGACTCCCGGTCACGGCGACTCGCAGGCGGGCCCGCCGCCGGGCCGGCCCTGGGGGCAGCCGTGGGGACCGGCCGCCCCGCCCGGCCCGCCGAGCGGGCAGGCACCGCAGCCTCCGCAGACCCCGCCGCAGCACCGGCCGCCCGGCCCTCCGGTGCGGTCCCCGATGCCGGGGAC
>NZ_JBXUOY010000106.1:0-16009 GCF_057196705.1 Streptomyces sp. ATLC9
CCGCGATGCTGCCCCTGGCCGCGCCGCGGCGCGCCCGGGCCGCTGACGGCCCGGTCTTCGCCCACGGGGTCGCCTCCGGCGACCCGCTGCCCGACGGCGTCCTGCTGTGGACCCGGATCACCCCCACCCCCGACGCGGTGCCCGGCTCCGGACTGGGCGCGCCCGTCGAGGTCGCCTGGGAGGTCGCCGAGGACCGCGCCTTCACCCGCGTCGTCGCGTCCGGCCGCACCACCGCCACCGCGGAGGCCGACCACACCGTCAAGGCCGACGTGCGCGGACTGCGCCCGGCCACCGGGTACCACTACCGCTTCTCGGCCGGAGGCGTCCTCTCCCCCGCCGGCCGCACCCGCACCGCGCCCGCCGACGGAACGGCCGCGGACCGCGTCCGCTTCGGGGTGGTCTCCTGCTCCCACTACGAGAGCGGCTTCTTCTCCGCCTACCGCCACCTCGCCGCCCGGTCCGACCTCGACGCCGTCCTCCACCTGGGCGACTACATATACGAGTACGGCAAGGGCGAGTACCCGCTCAAGGACGGGGCCGTCCGCGAGATGCACCCCGTCCACGAGACGATCACCCTGGCCGACTACCGGCAGCGCCACGCCCACTACAAGAGCGACGGCGATCTCCAGGCACTGCACGCCGCGCACCCGGTGATCGCGATCTGGGACGACCACGAGACAGCCAACGACGCCTGGTCCGGCGGCGCGGAGAATCACACACCCGGCGTGGAGGGCGACTGGGAGGCGCGCGCTTCAGCCGCGCGCCGGGCGTACTTCGAGTGGATGCCGGTCCGCCCCTCCGTCGAGGGCACCGTCTACCGGCGGCTGCGCTTCGGCGACCTCGCCGATCTCCACCTGCTCGACCTGCGCTCCTTCCGCGACCGCCAGGCGGACATCGGCAGCGACGACGTGGACGACCCCGGCCGCACCATCACCGGCCGCGCGCAGCTGGACTGGCTGAAGTCCTCCCTGGCGTCCTCCGGCGCCCGGTGGCACCTGGTGGGCACCTCGGTGATGATCTCGCCCATGGCCTTCGGGTCCGTGCCGGCGTACCTGCTCGGGCCGCTGGCCGATCTGCTCGGCGTGCCCCGCGAGGGCCTGGCCGTCAACGTCGACCAGTGGGACGGCTACACCGACGACCGCCGGGAGTTGCTGACGCACCTGCGCGAGAGCGGCATCGGCAACACCGTCTTCCTCACGGGCGACATCCACATGGCCTTCGCCAACGACGTCCCCGTCCGGGCCGCGACGTACCCGCTCCAGCATCCGGTCGCCACGGAGTTCGTGGTCGCCTCCGTCACCTCCGACAACATCGACGACATCCTGAGGGTGCCGCCGCACACCGTCTCCTCCATCGCGGAGGCGGCCGTACGCGCCGCCAACCGGCACACCAAGTGGCTCGACATGGACTCCCACGGCTACGGCGTCCTCGACGTGGACGCCGAGCGGACGCAGATGGACTACTACGCGCTGTCGGACAAGACCGACCCGCGGGCTTCCGCCGTCCACGTGCGCTCCTACCGGACCCGCTCGGGCACGCAGCGGGTGGAACGCGCGGACGGCCCCGTGCGCTGAGGTTCGCCGTGGGGGGGAGGCGCGTTTCCCGGACCTCCCGCACACGGTTCGGCACCCCGCCCGGTTCAGCGCCCCGCCGGATCCTCCAGTTCCGCCAGGAAGCCGAGTGCGGTCCGCCAGGTCCGCCCGGCCGCGTCCTCGTCGTGGTCCGGCAGGCCGGAGTCGGTGTACAGGTGTCCGGCCCCGGGGTAGCGGTGCACCTCGACGTCCGCGCCCGCCCGCCGCATCCGCAGGTACCAGGCGTTCAGCCAGTCGTGCGGCTCGAAGGGGTCGGGGTCGGCGACGTGGAGCTGCACGGGCAGGTCGTCGACGGCCGCGTCCTCGGGAATGTCGGAGGTGCCGTGCAGGAGCAGCAGTCCGCGGGCGCGGGTGTCGGCGAGCGCGAGGTTCTGGGCGATCGCACCGCCCAGGGAGAACCCGGCGTACACCACCCCGCGCTCGGAGAGCGGGGCGGTGGCGGCGACGGCCCTCCTCAGCAGTTCGTCGCGGCCGATCCCGTCCTTGATCTCCACGCTCTCCTCGACCGTCCGGGCGGTACGCCCGCCGTACAGGTCGGGGGTGTGGACCTCGTGCCCGGCCTCCCTCAGCCTGACGGCCGCCTCCTCGACGGCGGGGCGCGGCCCGTAGGCGGAGTGGAACATCACAACGGTGGGCACGGTGTCACTTCCTTAGCAGATCAGCCTCATGATCCACATCACGGCGCCGCGCCGGGAGGCGGAGTCCTCCCATGGTGCCAGGTACGGTCGGTGGGGTTCTTTTTCCGTGCCCAGGAGTCTTCCGAGGAGTTCACACCACCATGGAGAACGTGCTGCGGCCGCTGATCGTCTTCGGCGGCGCCCTCATCCTGGCGTTCGCCGTCGGCTGGGCGGTGGACCGCGCGCTGCGGCGCATGGACGCCCGGCACCCGGAGACCCCGCTGTGGGGTCTGCTGCGCAGCGGCCGGGTCCCACTGCGGGCGGTGGTCTTCGTCGGGCTGCTCAACGCCTTCTCCGACGAGACGCACCTGGCCAGGGACCACCAGAGGGCCGTCGACCTGTGGCTGAACCTGATACTGATCGGGGCCGCCGCGTGGCTGATGCTGCGGGTGCTGACCGCCGTCGTGGAGACGGCCTACTCCCGGTACGCCGGGCTCGCCCACGACGCCGCGCGGGTGCGGCGGGTACGCACCCAGCTGACGCTGATCAGGCGGCTGGCCACGGCGGTGGTCACGGTGATCGCCGGCGCGGCGATGCTGCTGCAGTTCCCCGCGATGGAGAAGCTGGGCGCCTCCATGCTGGCCTCCGCCGGTGTGCTGGGCATAGTCGCCGGTATCGCCGCCCAGTCCACGCTGGGCAATCTCTTCGCCGGCCTGCAGATCGCCTTCGGCGACATGGTGCGCATCGGCGACACGGTCATCGTGGACGGCGAGTGGGGGACGGTCGAGGAGATCACCACCTCCTATCTGGTGGTCCTCACCTGGGACGAGCGCAGGGTCACCATGCCGGTGTCCTACTTCACCAGCAAGCCCTTCGAGAACTGGACCCGCGGCAACCCCCAGATGACCGGCACCGTCTACCTCCACCTCGACCACTCGGCGCCGATCGCCGAGATCCGGCGGAAGACCGAGGAGATCGTGCGCGCCAGCGACGCCTGGGACGGCCGCAGCCACGGCCTGGTGGTGACCGACTCCACACCCACCACGGTCGAGGTCCGCGCGACGATGACGGCGCGCACCCCCGACGACATCTGGACGCTGCGCTGCCAGGTCCGCGAGGGGCTGATCACCTGGCTCCACCGGGAGCACCCCTACGCCCTGCCCCGCGTCACCACCGCGCAGGCGGCCCCGGCGCCGGCCTTCGGGCGGGGGCCGGAGCGGGAGGAGACGAGTGTGGACGGCCGGGCGAACGGCGGACGGCCGGGGATACCGGACGCGCGGAAGCCGGGTTAGGGCGGCCTGTCCGGCGCGGGGCCGCGGCGTACGCGCCGGACGCGTCGTCCGCCGCGGCCCCGCGGCGCGAGCCCTACGCGCTCTCGGCCCGGATCCGCTCCAGAGCGGTCCGCAGGTCGTCGGGGTAGTCGCTGGAGAACTCCGCCCAGCGGCCGTCCGCCGGGTGCTCGAAGCCCAGCCGTACCGCGTGCAGCCACTGCCGGGCCAGTCCCAGGCGCTTGGCCAGCGTCGGGTCGGCGCCGTAGGTGGTGTCGCCGACGCACGGGTGCCGGTGGGCGGCCATGTGGACGCGGATCTGGTGGGTGCGGCCGGTCTCCAGCTTGATGTCGAGCAGGCTGGCGGCCCGGAACGCCTCGATGAGGTCGTAGTGGGTGACCGACGGCTTGCCGTCTGCGGTGACGGCCCATTTGTAGTCGTGGACGGGGTGCCGCCCGATGGGCGCGTCGATCGTGCCGCTGAGCGGGTCGGGATGGCCCTGGACGAGCGCATGGTAGCGCTTGTCGACGGTGCGCTCGCGGAACTGCTGCTTGAGCAGGGTGTAGGCGCGCTCGGACTTGGCGACCACCATCAGGCCGGACGTGCCGACGTCCAGCCGGTGCACGATGCCCTGCCGCTCGGCCGCGCCCGAGGTGGAGACGCGGAAGCCGGCGGCGGCCAGCCCCCCGATCACGGTGGGGCCGCTCCAGCCGGGGCTGGGGTGGGCTGCCACGCCGATCGGCTTGGCGACGACCACGACGTCGTCGTCGTCGTGCACGATCTCCATGCCCTCCACCGGCTCGGCCACCACCTGCACCGGTGCGGGCGGCGCGGGCATCTCGACCTCGATCCAGGCCCCGCCGCGCACCCGCTCGGACTTGCCGACCTCGCCGCCGTCGAGCCGGACCTTTCCCGTGGCGGCCAGTTCGGCCGCCTTCGTACGGGAGAAGCCGAACATCCTGGCCAGGGCCGCGTCTATACGCTCGCCCTCCAGGCCGTCGGGTACGGGCAGGGTGCGGATCTCGGGAAGCTGGCTCACCCGGTCGAGTATGCCGGAAGCGCGCGGTGCCTCCGCCCGGCGGGCGGGAGGAACGCGTCCGTGCGGGCCGGCCGCGGTCGGCTCCGGTCAGTCCTTGTGGACGGTGCCGTCCGGGTCCAGCCCGCGGAAGGACAGCAGCACGATCAGCACCCCGCCGCAGACGATCGCCGAGTCGGCCAGGTTGAAGACGGCGAAGTGGGCGGGTGCGATGAAGTCCACCACATGGCCCTGGAAGATCCCGGGCGAGCGGAAGATCCGGTCGGTGAGGTTACCCAGGGCCCCGCCGAGCAGCAGTCCGAGCGCGATGGCCCAGGGCGTGCTGTAGAGCTTGCGGGCGATCCGGGCGATCACCACGATCACGGCCGCCGCGATGACGGTGAAGACGACGGTGAGGGCCTCGCCGATGCCGAAGGCCGCACCCGGGTTGCGCACGGCCTGGAAGCGCAGCCAGGTACCGATCACCTCGATCGGGTCGTGGCCCTCCAGTTTCTCGACCACGATGATCTTGCTGATCAGGTCCAGGGTGTAGGCGACGGCCGCCACGATGGCGAGTTCCACCGTCCGCCGCCGCCCCCGGGGAACCGGCCCGCCGTCACCCACGGGCCCGCCGGCCTCGGTCGCGGCCCGGCCGGCGGCTGCGTCCACGGTCTCGGTCTCGGTCTGCGCCTCGCCCGGCTGCTCGCCGGCCCGTTCCACCTCTGTCACGTGATGCAGGGTACGTCACACCCGGGCGGCGGCGGACGGCAGAGCTCAGCGGCGCTCCTGCCGCTGCTTGCACTCGACGCAGAGCGTGGCCCGGGGGAACGCCTGCATCCGCGCCTTGCCGATCGGCTCGCCGCAGTTCTCGCAGACCCCGTACGTCCCGGCCTCCAGCCGGTCCAGGGCGCGCTCGGTCTGGTAGAGCATCTCGCGGGCGTTCTCCGCCAGGGCCATCTCGTGCTCGCGCGTGATGTTCTTCGTCCCCGTGTCGGCCTGGTCGTCCCCGGCTCCGTCGGCCGAGTCCCGCATCAGACCGTTGAGGGCCTCCTCCGCCGCGTGGATCTCCACGCGCAGCCGCTCGGACTCCGAGGACAGCTCCGCGCGCGCCTCCTCCACCTCCTGCGCGGTCCAGGGCTCCTCTCCGGGACGTACGGCCAGCTCGTCGGGGGCGGCGGTGGCCGCGGCCGTACGCGCCGGGGGGACCGGGTGCGCGTGCTCGGCGGACCGCGCTCCCGTCGTGGACTTCTTGGCAACCACCGTCTCGGCTCCTGTCTTCCTGCCGGCCGCCCTTCCGGCGCCCGTGCTCGCCGCCGCCCTCTTCGCAGCGGACTCCTCTCCGGAGGTCTTCCCCCGGGCGCTCGCGGTGCTCGCGGGGTCCTCGGTGTTCGCGGCGTGCCCGGCGTCCTTCTCCCCGGCGGACTCCCGTGCGGCTCCCGCCCTCCCCGCTGCGGATTCCCTCGCCACCATGGCCGCGACCCCTTCACATATTGTTATCTTGTGTATGAATCGTGACCGGAACGATAAATCGGTGCCGACCGTGCGGCAACAGGGCACGCCGGTCCGCTCCCTCCTCGCGGGACTCGGCCCGTCCCCTCGCGAAGCGTTCTGCCCGGCACCGCGGTCCGAAAACCGGTCCGCCCCCATCGGGGGGCACCCTTACACTTGGGCTGAGCGAGAGGCGTCGAAGGGGACGAGTAGCGTCCGTATGCGGCCGAGAGCGACCCGGGGACGGTGTGAGCCCGGGGGCGAGCGCGGCGCGAAGATCACCCCGGAGCCGCCGGAAGAAAGCCGCCCACGCACGTGTGCCGACGGCACGCGGTGCGACGGGCGGCGAGTAGAACCGGCGTCGCCGCACCAATGAGAGGGCGGTGGACACGTACCCGCGTACGCGTCCGGCGCCAAGGAGGGTGGTACCGCGGGCACCGGCGCCGACTGGCGGCGGTCTCGTCCCTCCGGCGGAAGTCACCACGTCCGTTGGAGGAAGCTCACCATGAGCCCGCAGCCCCCGCCCCAGTACCGTCCGGTGCCCGCCCAGGTGGACCTTCCCGCCCTGGAGCGCGCCGTGCTGGACCTCTGGCGCGAGAACAAGGTCTTCGCCCGCAGCCTGGAGCAGTCCGAGGGTCGCCCCGAATGGGTGTTCTACGAGGGCCCGCCGACCGCGAACGGCATGCCCGGCGCACACCACATCGAGGCCCGCGTCTTCAAGGACGTCTTCCCCCGCTTCCGCACCATGCGCGGCTACCACGTGGCGCGCAAGGCCGGCTGGGACTGCCACGGCCTGCCCGTGGAGCTGGCGGTGGAGAAGGAGCTGGGCTTCAACGGCAAACAGGACATCGAGGCCTACGGCATCGCGGAGTTCAACGCGAAGTGCCGCGAGTCGGTGACCCGGCACACCGACGCGTTCGCCGAGCTGACGACCCGGATGGGCTACTGGGTCGACATGGACGACGCCTACCGGACGATGGACCCGGGCTACATCGAGTCCGTGTGGTGGTCGCTGAAGGAGATCTTCGGCAGGGGCCTGCTCGTCCAGGACCACCGCGTGGCGCCCTGGTGCCCGCGCTGCGGCACCGGCCTGTCCGACCACGAGCTGGCGCAGGGCTACGAGACCGTCGTGGACCCGTCGGTCTACGTCCGCTTCCCGCTGACCTCCGGTCCGCTGGCCGGCGAGGCCTCGCTGCTGGTGTGGACGACCACGCCCTGGACGCTGGTGTCCAACACCGCCGTGGCCGCGCATCCCGACGTCACCTACGCGGTGGCCACCGACGGCGCCGAGAAGCTGGTGGTGGCCGAGCCGCTGCTGGCCAAGGCGCTGGGCGAGGGCTGGAGCGCGACGGGACAGACGTTCACCGGTCGCGAGATGGAGCGCTGGGCCTACCGCCGCCCGTTCGACCTGGTGGAGATCGATGGCGCCCACTTCGTCCTGGGCGCCGACTACGTCACCACCGAGGACGGCACCGGTCTGGTCCACCAGTCCCCCGCCTTCGGCGAGGACGACCTGCTCACCTGCCGGGCCTACGGACTCCCGGTGGTCAACCCCGTCCGGCCCGACGGCACCTTCGAGGAGGGCCTGGGGCTGGTCGGCGGGCAGTTCTTCAAGAAGGCCGACGAGGTGCTGGTCGCCGACCTCGACGCCCGCGGCCTGCTCTTCCGCCACCTGCCCTACGAGCACAGCTACCCGCACTGCTGGCGCTGCCACACCGCTCTGCTCTACTACGCGCAGCCGTCCTGGTACATCCGCACCACCGCGATCAAGGACGAGCTGCTGCGGGAGAACGAGCGGACCAACTGGTTCCCGGAGTCGGTCAAGCACGGCCGCTACGGCGACTGGCTGGACAACAACATCGACTGGGCCCTGTCCCGCAACCGCTACTGGGGCACCCCGCTGCCCATCTGGCGCTGCGAGGAGGGGCACCTCACCTGCGTCGGCTCGCTGACGGAGCTGTCGGAGCTGACCGGCACCGACCAGTCCGGCCTGGACCCGCACCGCCCGTACATCGACGACGTCGTCTTCGGCTGCACCGCCGAGGACTGCGCGCTGACGGCCGTCCGCGTCCCGGAGGTCATCGACGCCTGGTACGACTCGGGCTCGATGCCCTTCGCCCAGTGGGGCTACCCGTACCGCAACAAGGACGTCTTCGAGAAGCGCTATCCGGCGCAGTTCATCTCCGAGGCCATCGACCAGACCCGCGGCTGGTTCTACACCCTGATGGCGGTCGGCACGCTCGTCTTCGACCGCTCGTCCTACGAGAACGTGGTCTGCCTGGGCCACATCCTCGCCGAGGACGGCCGGAAGATGTCCAAGCACCTGGGCAACATCCTGGAGCCCATCCCGCTGATGGACCGGCACGGCGCCGACGCGGTCCGCTGGTTCATGGCCGCCGGCGGCTCCCCGTGGAGCGCGCGGCGCGTCGGGCACGGCACGATCCAGGAGGTCGTCCGCAAGACCCTGCTGACCTACTGGAACACCGTCGCCTTCCAGGCCCTGTACGCCCGCACCTCAAGCTGGGCGCCGTCCGGGTCCGACCCGGCTCCCGCCGACCGGCCGCTGCTGGACCGCTGGCTGCTCAGCGAGCTGCACGCCCTGGTCGACCAGTGCACCCGGGCCATGGAGACCTACGACACCCAGCGCACGGGCAAGCTGCTGTCCACCTTCGTGGACGATCTGTCCAACTGGTACGTGCGCCGCTCCCGGCGCCGCTTCTGGCAGGGTGACGCGGCGGCGCTGCGCACCCTGCACGATGTGCTGGAGACCGTCACCCGGCTGATGGCCCCGCTGGTGCCGTTCATCACCGAGCGGGTCTGGCAGGACCTGGTGGTCCCCGTCACCCCCGGCGCGCCGGACTCCGTGCACCTGGCCGCCTGGCCCGAGGCGGACCTGTCGGCCGTCGACCCGGACCTTTCCCGCGACATGCTGCTGGTACGGCGGCTGGTGGAGCTGGGCCGGGCCACACGCGCGGAGTCGGGGGTCAAGACCCGGCAGCCGCTGTCCCGCGCGCTGCTGGCGGCGCAGGGTTTCGAGCTGCTCAGCGACGATCTGCGCGGGCAGATCGCCGAGGAGCTGAACGTCACCTCGCTCGCCTCCCTGTCCGAGGTCGGCGGCTCCCTGGTGGACACCACCGCCAAGGCCAACTTCCGGGAGCTGGGCCGCCGGTTCGGCAAGCGCACCCAGCCGGTCGCCAAGGCCATCGCCGAGGCGGACGCGGCGGCCCTGTCGGCGGCGCTGCGCGCCGGCACGGCGGCGGTGGAGGTCGACGGCGAGACCATCGCGCTCTCCCCGGAGGAGGTCATCATCACCGAGACCCCGCGCGAGGGCTGGTCGGTGGCCTCCGACACCGGCGCCACAGTCGCCCTGGACCTGGAGATCACTCCGGAGCTGCGGCGGGCGGGGCTCGCCCGTGACGCGATCCGGTTGATCCAGGAAGCGCGCAAGAACAGCGGTCTGGACGTCGCCGACCGGATCGCCCTGCGGTGGCGGTCGGAGGACGAGGAGGTCGCCCGGGCCCTGACCGAGCACCAGGCCCTGATCGCGGACGAGGTCCTGGCGACGGACTACGCGGAGGGCGGGGGCGACGACTCCTTCGGCGAGCCGTTCGAGGACGAGTCGCTGTCCCTGGTCTTCCGGCTGCGCCGCGTGTAGGCGGTCGGCCGTCTCCGGTGTCCCGGGCCGGCGGGCGGCCCGGGACACCGGTACGCCGCAGCCCGGCCCTCTGCGATATGCCGATCCGGTCCATCCGCCGCCTGGGGCGGCTGCGTCAGTTGTCGTCCTCGTCGATGAGGAAGCCCCGCATCGGCGAGGGTGCCTGCTGCATCGGCTGCGGGCCCTGCGGCCGCACGGGTGCCATTGGCTGGGTCATGGCCGGGGACATCTGCTGCTGCCCACCGTAGGTCTGACCACCGCCCTGGTTGTGACCACCGTGCCCGCTGCCCGGGCCGCCCATCGGCTGGCCGCCGCCCATGGACTGGTGACCGCCCATGCCGCCGCCCGGTGCGCCCGCCGATGCCATCGAGGGAGACGGCGGCAGCGAGGCCGCGGCCGGGGTGCGCGGCGGGGCCAGGGAGTCGTCGGCCTGGTTCTCCAGCTGGCGGAGCTGGCTCTCCAGGTACGACTTCAGCCGGGTGCGGTACTCGCGCTCGAAGCCGCGCAGGTCCTCGACCTTGCGCTCCAGCGTGGCGCGGGCGGACTCCAGCGAGCCCATGGCGACGCGGTGCTTCTCCTGCGCGTCCCGCTCCAGCGCGTCCGCCTTGGCGCGGGCGTCCCGCTCCAGACCCTCGGCCCGGCTGCGCGCCTCACCGACGATCTTGTTGGCCTCCGAACGGGCCTCCGCGATCGCCTGGTCCGCGGTCTGCTGCGCCAGCGACAGCACACGGGCCGCGCTGTCGCCGCCCGGACCCTGCCCCTGCTGGTGCATGCCCGGACCGCCCGGACCGCCGTGACCGCCCGGGCCCATCGGACCGGGACCGCCCGGACCACCGGGACCGCCGTGACCGCCCGGGCCCATCGGACCGGGGCCCATCGGACCCCCCTGCGGACCGTGCCCGCCGGGGCCTGCCGGCAGCTGCGGCGCACCGCCGGGCAGCTGGGGCGGACCGCCCATCTGCCCCGGCGGGACCGGCTGCGGTCCCGATATGGCGGCGGGAACGGGACCCGGCCGTTCCTGCTGCTGCTGGGGCTCGGGTTTGCGCATGCCCTGCTGCTGCTGATTCTGCGCGGCGGCCCGCGTCGCGGCGGCCAGCTTGGCGCGCAGGTCCTCGTTCTCCCGGAGCAGGCGCGTCAGTTCGGCCTCGACCTCGTCGAGGAAGGCATCGACCTCGTCCTCGTCGTAGCCCTCTCGCAGGCGGACGGTTGTGAACTGCTTGTTCCGCACGTCCTCGGGGGTCAGCGGCATCTCTTCACCTCAACGTAAGTCATCGGCATATCGGCAAGACCGTATCGCTCACAGCCTGGCCACGACACTGATCAGGATGTAGACGATGATCATCAGTACGAAGAAGGACAGGTCGAGCGCCACGCCTCCGAAGCGCAGCGGCGGTATGAACCTCCGCAGCAGCTTGAGTGGCGGATCAGTGACAGTGTAGGTGGCCTCCAGGACGACCACCATCGCCTTGCCGGGCTGCCATGAGCGGGCGAACATGAAGACGTAGTCCATCACCAGGCGGAAGATCAGTACGGCAAGGAAGACCTGCAGCACAATGAGGACCACCTGCTGTACGACGCCCATCGTGCGCTTCCCTCTCCCTTTTGGTCGCGTCCGGGCCGTCGTCCGGCCCGTCCGATTGCACTGACTCTCAGCTCTGGTTGAAGAACCCGCCCTCTGCGATGCGGGCCTTGTCCTCCGCCGTGACATCGACGTTAGCAGGAGACAGGAGGAAGACCTTCTGTGTCACCCGCTCGATACTCCCGTGGAGACCGAACACCAGACCCGCCGCGAAGTCGACCAGACGCTTCGCGTCCGTGTCGTCCATCTCGGTCAGATTCATGATCACCGGGGTGCCCTCTCGGAAGTGTTCCCCGATGGTACGGGCTTCGTTGTACGTCCGGGGGTGCAGCGTGGTGATCCGGTAGGGCTCCCTCTCGGACACGACCTTGGGCATGATCACCGGTGCGTTCTTCTCCAGGTTCTGGCGTTCGGGTGTGATGGATGACACGGGGGCAATCCTCCCGTGCCGTCCGTTTTCGGCAGCGGTCGCCGGAGCCTGCTCCCGCTCCCGGCGGGCGGGGGGGTGGACGACGCGCACCGGTTCCTCGGGCTCCTGCTCCCCCTCGGACTTCGCCGCGGGAGCTCCCAGAGGCTGGTGCGCCTGGTGCCGCCGGTCCCTGTCGGGGTCCGGCTCGGGCTCGAACTCGTCGTCGGGGTCGAACCCCGGGCCGTCGTACCCATCGTCCTCCACGAGGCCGAGGTAGACCGCCATCTTGCGCATCGCGCCGGCCATTCTCTGCGTCCTCCGCTCTGTGGTGGTCCCCGGCCTTCGGGAAGGCCCCGTCCCTGCCTGCGGCGGGGAGACCCCATGCTGCCTCCGGATGCCTCCGGCGGGGAGGCGCCCGTGACCCAAGGCTCCGTCACCGGTGCCCGCGGGCCCATGCGGTCATCCACACCGGGCGGGAATGACCATATTTTCTGCTGTGGTCCGACCTGCTTGGCGACGTTACCGGAGCCCGGGTCGTACTCCGAGTACCGCACTGCCGATACGCACATGTGTCGCTCCGGCCGCCACCGCCTCCTCGAGGTCCCCGCTCATCCCCGCCGAGACCATGCTCGCGGCAGGGTGGTCCACCCGCAGGGCCGCCGAGATCTCCGCCAGCCGCTCGAAAGCGGCTCCCGGCCTCCCGGCGTACGGTCCGGACAGGGGTGCGACCGTCATCACACCCGCGAGCCGGAGACCGGGGGCGGCGGCCACCGCGTCGGCCAACTCCCCCGCCTCCCGCGGTGCCACGCCACCGCGTCCCTTGGCCTCGCCCTCCTCCCGGTCGAGCGCGACCTGCAGCAGGCAGCCGATCCGCCGGCCCTCGCGCTCGGCCGCCGAGGAGAGCGCGCCGACCAGCCGGGGCCGGTCGACCGAGTGCACGAAATCCGCGTAACGGGCCACGGAGCGGACCTTGTTGGTCTGCAGTTGCCCCACGAAGTGCCAGGTGAGAGGGAGATCCGCGCAGGCCTCGGCCTTGGGCGCCGCCTCCTGGTCCCGGTTCTCCGCCACGTGCCGCACCCCGAGTCCGGCCAGCAGCCGCACATCGCCGGCGGGGCGGGTCTTGGTGACGACGACCAGGGTCACGTCCTCGCGCGCGCGCCCCGCGGTGACACAAGCGCGGGCGATGCGCTCCTCCACCCGGGCGAGGTTCGCGGCCAGTTCGGCTCTGCGGTCGGAGCTGTGGCCGGTCATGCGGCAGCCTCCCCGTCACTCTTCTCCGCGCCTCCGGCGGGAGTCTCCAGCCACACGTAGCCGGCCAGCCGCCCGGTGGTCCTCTCCCTGCGGTAGGAGTAGTGGTCCGGGGACTCCATCGTGCAGACCTGCTGCGCCGGCGGCTCCGGCACCCCGAGCCGCGCCAGTTGGGCGCGCACACCGGCCGCGACATCGACCGCCGCGGTGCCCCGCCGCGTGGTGGCGTACGCCTCGGGCACCGCGGCCGCCACCTCCTCGCGCATCCGCTCCGGCACCTCGTAGCAGCCCCCGCACACCGAGGGGCCGATGCGGACGGCCGTGCGGGCCGGGTCCGCGCCGAGGGATCCCATCGCCTCGACCACCGCCGGGACGACCCCGGCGACCAGCCCGGGCCGACCGGCGTGTGCGGCTCCCACCACCCCCGCGGCGGGGTCGGCGAGGAGGACGGGCACGCAGTCGGCGGTCAGCACGGCGAGCGCGAGGCCACGACGGGCGGTCACGATCGCGTCCACGCACGGCGCGTCGCCGCGCCACGGCCCGGTGACGACGGCGGCGTCGCGCCCGTGCACCTGGTTCATCCAGACCACCGCGGCCGGATCGAGGCCGAGCGCTCCCGCCGCCAGCTCCCGGTTGGCCCTCACGGCCCCGGGGTCGTCCCCGACCGCGCCGCCGAGGTTGAGTTCGTCATACGGAGCGGCGCTCACCCCGCCCCACCTGTCGGTGGTGGCGAAGTGCGCGCCGCTCACGATCTCGTGCTGTCCTATCACGCTCGTGGTGCCTACTTGAGGAAGTCGGGCACATCGAGCTCCTCGGCCGAGCCGTCCTGGTAGGGACGGGCCGGGGGGACCTGCGGGGCCGGGGACGGGCCGGTCTCGCCGGACAGTGGCGAGGAGGAGCCCGGACCGTAGGCGGAGGGGGAGTCCGCCAGCGGGACGGCCGGGGACGGCTCCTCCTCGCGCGGAGTGACCGAGCCGAGCCCGCCGAAGGACGGGCGCTCGGGCTCGGCGGGCGCCGGACGCGGCGCGGCCGGCGCCTCCTCCTTGCCCCCCGCGTACGAACCGAGTACCTTGTCGCGGTTCTTGGCCGGAGGCTGCCCGCCGTCGAAGCCCGCCGCGATGACGGTGACCCGGACCTCGTCGCCGAGGGCGTCGTCGATGACCGCGCCGAAGATGATGTTCGCCTCGGGGTGCGCGGCTTCGCTCACCAGCTGGGCGGCCTCGTTGATCTCGAACAGGCCGAGGTCGGAGCCGCCGGAGATGGAGAGCAGCACACCGCGTGCGCCGTCGATGGATGCCTCCAGCAGCGGCGAGGAGATCGCCATCTCCGCCGCGGCCACCGCACGGTCGTCGCCGCGCGCCGAGCCGATGCCCATGAGAGCCGAACCGGCCTCGGACATCACGGACTTGACGTCCGCGAAGTCCAGGTTGATCAGTCCGGGGGTGGTGATGAGGTCGGTGATGCCCTGGACACCCGACAGCAGCACCTGGTCCGCCGACTTGAACGCGTCGAGCACGCTCACCTGGCGGTCCGAGATGGACAGCAGCCGGTCGTTGGGGATGACGATGAGGGTGTCGACCTCGTCCCGCAGGGCCGCGATGCCGTCCTCGGCCTGGTTGGCCCGGCGGCGGCCCTCGAAGGTGAACGGGCGGGTGACGACGCCGATGGTGAGGGCGCCGAGGGAACGCGCGATGCTCGCGACGACGGGCGCGCCACCGGTGCCGGTGCCGCCGCCCTCACCGGCGGTGACGAAGACCATGTCGGCCCCCTTGAGGACCTCCTCGATCTCCTCCCGGTGGTCCTCGGCTGCCTTGCGGCCGACATCGGGGTTGGCGCCGGCGCCGAGGCCGCGGGTGAGCTCGCGGCCGACGTCGAGCTTGACATCGGCGTCGCTCATCAGCAGGGCCTGTGCGTCGGTGTTGATCGCGATGAACTCGACGCCCTTGAGACCGACCTCGATCATCCTGTTGATGGCGTTGACGCCACCGCCGCCGATACCGACGACCTTGATGACTGCGAGGTAGTTCTGCGGTGCTGCCACGTCGAAGGCCTCTCGCCTCGAGTTACGTGTCGCCGCTCCACGTTGGTTGCGGTGCGCCGACCTATGCCGAGTGGGACGGTTCGGACGCCGACCCGAACCCTAACGTTCAAGTTTAGGGTTACCAATTTCTGTCGTTCCTCGGATTCTCTGGAACGGACACTAGGTCGACAAGTGGTTCGCGTTCAATGAACACGCCGAACCTCCCGTTTTTCTTCTCACCCTATGTGATCAGGCAACGTGGTAGCCAGCCAGGGTGCTGGCCTGCACGTACGTGCGTCAACTCCCCGACGCCGCCGGTGTGCCGGGAACGCTCACGTCGAATCTCCGCCCGCCGTCGGCGGCTTTCATCAGCAGGGTGAGTGACCTGGCCTTCGCGTCGCTGTCCTCGCCGCTCCCCCACACCACCGTGCGCCCGCCGCTCATCTCCAGGGTGATGGAGTCGTAGGAGCGGACCCGGATCGTCCGGATGTCGCGGCGCACCCGCTCGGGGAGGGCCGCGGCGACCCCGACCGCCTCCTGCCGCATCCTCTCGGGTCCGAAACGGCGCCCGTCGGCGGACCCGGCGAGGTCCAGGGTGAGGAGGGGGACGCCCGCGGGCCGTTCGGCGAGCGTGCCGAACAGCACCCCCTCGTCGTCCACCTCGGCATAGCGCCGCCCCCTCGTGCCGTCCTGGTCTCCCCCGCCTTCCCCGTTCCGGGCGTCCTGCACCATCACGACCACGGCTTTTCTCTCCGTGACCGTCAACTCCATGCCATGGGGCCAGGAACGGGCCGCCTCCACGGAGTCGATCCGGGGCAGCGCCTCCAGCAGCCGCCGCTCCACCTCCCCGGGATCGACCGAGACGAGCGGTTCGCCGAGGGGGATGCCGGCGACCTCGAGGATCCGCCGTTCCGTCAGGACCCCCTCGCCGTCGACCGTGACGCTCTCCACCCGCAGCCACGCGGAGCCGTAGAGCAGCCACAGGGCGAGGCCGCCGATCAGCAGCGCCGGGCCGAGGGCGAGGGCGAGCAGCAGCCGGCGGCGTCCGCGGCCCTCCGGGAGGCGGGGCGCGCGGAAAAGCCGGGCCCCCCGGCCCGCCGGCGGGGGCGGTCCCGAGC
>NZ_JBXUOY010000107.1:0-15930 GCF_057196705.1 Streptomyces sp. ATLC9
GTGCGCCGGTGCCACCGCGCGGCGGCCACCCTCCCGCCCACCCCCGCGCCGGCCAGCAGTGCGCTGACCCAGGAGACGCCGGTGTAGCCCCAGCCGGCGGTGATCACCAGTCCGCCGATCCAGGGGCCGAGGGTGTTGCCGATGTTGAACGCCGAGGTGGCCGTCGCGCCCGCCAGGGTGGGAGCGGCGCCCGCCACCTCGAACATCCGGGCGTTGATGGCGGGGGCGGTGAAGAACGAGGTCACCCCCAGCCCCAGCGCCAGCCCGACGGCCGCCGCCGGCAGGTGCGCGGTGAGCGCCAGCAGCGCCAGTACGGCGGTGGTGGCGGCCAGGCCGGCGTACATGGCGCCGAACAGGTGCGCGTCGCGGACCCGGCCGCCGAGCGCGGCGCCGGTCAGCGCGCCGACCCCGTACAGCGCCAGCACGGTCGGCACCCAGCCCTCGCTCAGGCCGGCGGTGTCGGTGAGCAGCGGGGAGAGGTAGGAGAAGAGGCAGAAGGTGGCGGCGGCGTTGAGCGCGGTGATCACCAGCGCCAGCCACACCTGGCCGTCGCGGTAGATCCGCAGTTCACGGCGGAGTACGGGACGGTCCGCGCCGGTGGGCGGCTGGGTGGGCGGCACCAGCGCCAGCACCCCGGCCACCGCGACCGCCGCCAGGAGGGCCACCGCCCAGAAGGCGGCCCGCCAGCCGGCGTGCTGCCCCAGGAGCGCCCCGGCCGGCACGCCCAGGACGTTGGCGACGCTCAGCCCGCCGATCATCACCGCCATCGCCTTCGCCTTCGCGCCCGCCGGGGCCAGCGACACGGCCACGGCGGCGCCCACCGCCCAGAATCCGGCGCACGCCAGCGCGCTCACCACCCGCGAGGCGAACAGCACCTCGTACGTCGGCGCGAGCGCCCCGGCCACCTGGCCAGCCCCGAAGACGGCCAGCAGCGACACCAGCGTGGTGCGGCGGGGCAGCCGCAGCGTCGCGCCGGCCAGCACCGGGGCGCCGACCACCATGCCGATCGCGAAGGCGGACACCAGCAGCCCGGCCTGCGGAATGGTGACCGACATGTCGCGGGCGATCGGCTGGAGCAGCCCGGCGATCATGAATTCCGAGGTGCCGAGCGCGAACACGGACAGACCCAGGATGTAGACGGCCAGGGGCATACGGGGGCGCCCCGCACGTGGTGGGACGTCCTCGGACGGTGATGTGTCGAGTGCTGGCATGTTCGGGCCCAACATCATCACCGGGGAGAACATTCCTGGTCGGATGCCTTGCCGTCGGCCCGTTCGCCGGAGAGCCGGAGAGCCGGACGGCCCGCGCCGCCGTTCCGCCCGGTGCCGCGCGACGTCGCCCGGTCCGCCGCCGCCGCCGGCGGCGCCGTGCCGTCCGGGCGGATCAGGGGTGGCGGCCGAGCAGCGCCACCAGCCGGTCCTGGGCCCCCGCGCCCTCGCCGGCCTCGACCGGCTCACCGAACAGTCCGGTGTCGCGCAGGGAGTCCGCCACGGGACGCACGGCCTCGTACACGTACCGGGCCAGCTCCTCGTCCAGCCGGTCGTCGGCGCCGATGCCGCGGGCCAGGTCCCACGCGTGCACGGTGAGGTCGGTGATCATCTCGCGGGCGTAGTCGGCGGCCGGCCGCGGGCCGCCGCTGGTGTGCACGTCCTCGTCCAGGGCGCCGGGGCGGTGGAAAGCGGCCCGCGACCCCTCGGCGGCGCGCCGCCACGCGGCCCGCGGGTCGTCGCCGAGGACGTCGCCGTCGAACCGGTCGCCCACCTCCTCCAGCGTCGCGCCCCGCAGCAGCCATGGCGCCCACAGGTGCTCGGCGACCAGGTGGCCGACCAGGTCGCGCACGGTCCACTCGGTGCACGGAGTGGGGTTGTCCCACTGGTCGTCGCGCACCGCGTGGACGCGCCGGCCGAACTCCGCGTATCCGCGCTCGAGGGCGTCGAGTCGTTCCATCGCTCCAGCCTAGGCGCGGCTCACGCGGTGAGCAGGTCGAGCTCCGCGGCCAGGTTGCGGCGGGCGGTGCGCTCCCAGTGCTCCCGGCCGTGGCGGGTGTGGAACAGCGCGGGCAGGTCCAGCAGACGGCGCAGGACATCGGCGCGCCCGGCGCGGAAGGCGTCGTCGGGGACGAAGCCGTACTCCTCGCGGACGGCGGCGGCGTAGGCCGCGTACCCCCGCGGTGATCCGGCCAGCACCGCGAGATCGGCGTCGCAGAGCACCTCGCCGCCCGTGTCGCCGGGGGCCGGATCGTGGCCGGCGGTGAGGCGGACCAGCCGGGCCACCTCGGCGGCCGGTGCGGAGGGGACGCCCGCCTCGGACAGGGCGCGCTCGGCCAGGCGGGCGCTGCGCTCCTCGTTGGTGGAGCGGTCCGGGAGGTGCACCGCGTCGTGGAACCAGGCCGCCAGCGAGACGGTGGCGACCTCCTCGGGGCCGGAGCAGTGCGCGGAGAGCAGGCCGATCCGGTCCAGGACGGCGACCAGGTGATCGGTGGTGTGGTAGCGGCGGTGGGGCTCGGCCCAGCGCGCCAGGAGGTCGTCGGCGTAGGCGTACGGGGAGGGGGTGCCGGCGGGAAGTTCCGCCTCCGGGCGGCGCAGGGCGAGGAAGGTCCGGGTCCAGCGCTCGCGCAGCCCGTCGTGGGCCGGATGGCGGTTCTTCTGCATGGCCATGGCGCAATTGTGTGCCCCGTCTTCACGGTGTGTCCCGCGATGTGGCAGGCTCCGCTATATGTCTAGACCAATCCTCGAAGTGATCGCTCTCGACGCCCAGGACGCGATCGCCGCGCAGACCGGCGGGGCGGACCGCCTCGAACTGGTCGGCGACATGGCCGCGGACGGCCTCACACCCGCCCGGGAGACCTTCGCCGCCGTCCGCGGCGCCACCGGTCTGCCGGTGCGGGTGATGCTGCGCGCGGCGGGCGGATTCGCGGCGGGCGGCGAGGCGGCGCTGGAGGAACTGCGCGAGCGGGCGCGCGGCCTGCGCGAGGAGGGCGCGGAGGAGTTCGTGCTCGGCTTCCTCGACGAGACCGGGCAGCCCGACCTCGCCGCGATCGGCGCGCTCCTCGACGCCGTCCCCGGCTGCCGCTGGACCTTCCACCGCGCCATCGACCACTGCGCCGACCGCGCCGGGCTGCGCAAGCGGCTCGACGGACACCCTGGCCTGGACGCCTACCTCACCGCGGGCTCGGCGGACGGCGTGACGGCGGGCCTGGCCGTCCTGTGCGCCGAGGCGGCCCGCACGGCAGCCGGGGAGCCCGGCTACCTCCCGCTGCTGATGGCCGGCGGCGGCCTGGGTCTCGGCCACGTCCCGGCCCTGCGCGCGGCGGGCGTGACCGCCTTCCACATCGGCGGCGCGGCCCGCCTCGGCGGCTGGGACACCCCGGTCTCCCCGGACGCGGTGCGCACCTGGCGCGAGACGCTGGACGGCTGACCGGGCGGGCCCCGGCCACCACCGCGCCGGGTTCACCGCTGCAGGGCGGGGCTCCGTACCACCGCGGCCTCCGGCAGCCGCCGGACCGGGCCGCGGTCGTCGACGGCCGCCCACAGCGCGACGGCGATGAAGAGCGCCTGCAGGGGGACCCTGAACCACAGGGGCGTGGCCGCGCCGCCGTTGAACACGACACCCTCGACCGCGGCGTGGACGTTGGCCGGGAGCATCAGCGAGAAGAGCACGGCCAGACCGAATCCGGCCGCCGGGCGGGTCGCGGCCAGGACGAGGCCCAGGGCGCCGAGAAGCTCCAGCACACCGGTCAGGTGGACCATGGTGTGAGCCCACGGCACGAACGGCGGGACCATGGCCGCCATGTCCCCGTGACCGGGCATCGGGGTGGCGCCCGAGCTGATGAAGTGCGTGGCGGCGGTGAACGTCAGCATGACCGCCAGGCCGTGCGCGGCCGCGATCCGCCACGTCGAGAACCGGCCGACGCCCAGTGCGCCGAGCAGCCGGAAACCCAGTGCCGGGCCGATGAGGAGCATGAGCGTTCCGAACATGGTCGACCTCCGGAGGACGGGGAGAGGGGGGAAGCGGACGAGCGGGGTCGCGGACGGGACGTCCGCCGTGCCTTGCCGCGCCGTGCCGCTTTCCGGCTGCCTCGGCGCCCACCCGTACTCTTCCACCGGGCCGCTCCCGCGGGGCGTGGTGAAGGTCCCCCGGTGCCGGGGCCGCAGGTCGCCCCTCCGCCGCCCGGCCGGCCCCGGGAGCCGGGACGTTCGGCCCTGGCGGGCCCGCACCGTCCGGTTCCGCCCGGCCGCCCGTTCCACCCGTTCCGCCCGGAGGCCCGTCGCCCGGCCGCCTCACTCCGCGGCCGGACCGCTCCCGCCCGGCCGCCCGGTCGCCGCCCGCCCGGTGCCCAGCCACTCGACGTCCAGCGACCGGACCCACCTGTGGCAGTTGCGGCTGAAGTCCGGCGACGGTACGTCCCGGAAGAGCCCGCCCAGGTCCCCCGGCCCGTCGTCCGGATCGGGCAGGACCATGGCCAGCCGCTGGAGCGAGGGGGAGCTCCGCGCCGCGACCAGTTCGCGGAACTCGCGGTACGTCACGTGCCGCGGGTCGTGCGCCGGGCCGAAGCGCCCCATGAGGTCGTCCAGCCGGGTCGGCTCCCGCTGCACCACGTGGAAGGTCTCGCCCAGACACCGCTCGCGCACCGCCGCCGAGATGAACCGGCTGACGTTGTCCACCGGGGTGAAGTCGCCCCGCGCGCCGGTCTCGAAGCGGACGCCGAGTTCCGCGCACGCCGTCAGGACGAACTCGGCGAGGCTGCCGCCGTGGCTGAGGACGCCGGTGCGCGAGTGCGGCATCACCTCGCCCATGCGGTACAGGCTCACCGGGAGGCCGTACCGCCGCCGGGCCTCGCGCAGCAGCGCCTCGGCGACCCACTTGCTCCGGCTGTAGCCGTCGCCCGGCACCTCCTCGGCCGCGGGGAAGGCGTCCTCACCGGGCACCGGGCCGCCGTGGGACGCGCGGGGCAGGATGCCGAGCGTCGACAGGTGGTGCACGGGGCGGGCCGGCCCGGGGCCGGTGCGGGCGAGCCGGACCACCTCGCGGGTGCCGAGCACGTTCACCGCGCGTAGACGCCGGTAGGGGTAGACGAGGTTCACCTCCGCGCCCGCGTGCACGATCGTGTCCGTCCACTCGGCCAGCTCCCGGAATCCGGAACCGGACAGCCCGAACCCCTCGGCGCCGAGGTCGCCGCGCACGACCCGGACCCGGCCGTCGCCGACGCCGACGGGCAGGCCGTAGTGGCGGGCGCGGGCGTCGAGCCGGGCGCGGGCGGCCGCCTCGTCCCCGGCGTTGACCAGACAGGCGACGGTGGCGGTCGTGGACCGCAGCAGCTCGTCCAGCAGATGGATGCCGATGAAGCCGGTGCCGCCGGTGAGGAGGATGTGCCGGGGCGGGGCGACGGCCGCGGACCGCGGGGACGGTACGGCCGCCGGACGGGCCGGTTCCGGAGCGGCGGCGTCGGCCAGCATCTCCCGGTGGACGGCCGCCTCCCCGGCCTCCGGGCCGCCCCGGGCGATCAGACGGACCTGGGCGGCGACGGTCGGCGCCTCGGCGATGTCCCGCACCGACAGGCGCAGGCCGAACAGGTCGCGCAGGCGCAGCACGAGCCGCTGTGCGCCGAGGGAGGTGCCGCCGATCTCGAAGAAGCCGTCCCCCGGGCCGGGGGTGACGCCCAGGAGCTCGGCCCACAGCGAGCGGACCGCTCCTTCCGGGTCGTCCCCGGGAGCCGGCCCGTCCCCGGCGCCGCCGCTCCCGGGTGCCGCGGCCCGTTCCGCCGCGGCCTGTTCCACCCCGTCCGACCCGTCCAGCAGCCGCGCCAGGGCCCGGCGGTCGGCCTTGCCGTTGGGGGACAGGGGCATGCTCTGGATCCGCACGAACCGGTCGGGTACCAGCTCGGCGGGGAGTAACCTCCCGGCCCGCGCCCTGGTGTCCGCGAGGTCGAGGTCCTCGCGGGCGACCACGGCCGCGACCAGGGTCTGACCGTCCGCCTCGCCCCGCAGCACGACCCGCACGTCCTGGACCCCCGGCAGCGTCAGCAGCGCCCGCTCGACCTCCGCCGGTTCGATCCGCACCCCGCGCACCTTGAGCTGGTCGTCGCGCCGGCCCACGAAGTACAGGCAGCCGTCGGCCCGGTAGTGGCCGAGGTCGCCGGTGCGGTAGAGGCGGTCGCCGGGGATGTCGGGGAAGGGGTTGGGCACGAACGCCGCCCCGGTCCGCTCCGGGTCGCCGAGGTAGCCCAGCCCCAGGCAGTCGCCGCCGATGAGGATCTCGCCGGTCTCGCCCGTGCCCAGACGCCGCATCGAGGAGTCCACGACCACCGCCGAGGTGTTGTCGATGGGGCGGCCGACGGGTATCTCGACGCCGGTGCCGCCGTCACGGCCGGCGTCCGCGGTGACGGTGTGGAAGACACTGCCGATCGACGCCTCGGTGGGGCCGTAGGTGTTGGTGATCGCCGTGCCGGGCAGCAGCCCGTGGAACCTGCGGACCGCCTCCACGTTGATCGCCTCGCCTCCCAGCAGGACGTGCCGCAGGGAGCCGGCCGCCCGCACCAGCGCCGGGTCCGAGGCGAGCAGGTCGACGAGCACGGTGAAGATCGACGGTACGAAGTCGGTGATCGTCACCCCGTGTCGGCCGATCTGGTCGACGGTGCGCTCCAGGTCGAGCAGCCCGTCGCGGCGCGGCATGACGACGCTGCCGCCCATGGTCAGCGGCCACAGCAGCTGCCACAGCGACGAGTCGAAGACCGACCGGCTGTTCTGGAGCGCCACGTGCCCGGCGCCGAACCTGCGGGTCATGTGGAGGAACCGGTTGAGCAGACCGCGGTGCACGTTGAGCGTGCACTTGGGCAGGCCCGTGGTGCCCGAGGTGAAGAAGCCGTAGGCGAGGTCGGTGCGGCCGGGTCGCCCGCCGGCGGGGGCGGCGTCGGCGCCGTCCAGCTTCCGGTGGTCGGCCACCAGCGCGCGGGCGCAGCCGGCCGCCGGGGCCGGGGTGCGCGGGGAGATGACGGCGATGTCGGTGCCCAGGCCCCGCAGCAGCGAGCCGATCCGCTCCCGGGGCCAGCCCGGGTCGAAGGGGATGAAGGGGACCCCGGCCTTCATCGCCGCGACCATCGCGAGCGGGAGTTCCATCCCGTCGCTCACCAGCAGGGGGAGCAGGGTGTCCCGGCGCGCCCCGTGGTCCACGAGCATCGCGGCCAGGGAGTTGGCCCCGCGGTCCAGTTCCCGGTAGCTCAGCGTCGCGCCGCCGTAGTGCAGCGCGTCGGCGTCGGGGGTGGCACGGGCCTGCTCCTCGATCAGGTGCAGGGTCGTCGCGGTGCCCCGCGGGTACGGCACGCGGCGTCCGTTGGGATCGGGCAGCGCGGGCGAGGACGTGCTGGCTGGCATCGTGGACCCCAATCGAGTGTGGTTCCAGGCGTTTCCAGGCGTTTCCAGGCGTTTCCGGGACTGCTCTGCGGTACGGGCGGTGCGAGTGGGGGGTGAGGGCCGTGCGGGCCCTCAGACGGCGGGCAGGACGAGGGCGTGGGAGCGCAGCTCCTCGTAGAAGGGCAGATGGTGCCGGAGGTGGCCGGCCAGCACCGGGCTGTCGTCGACCGTGACGGCGTGGCGCCGGTCGCTCTGCCGGAAGCCGGAGCTGCGGGCGACGTCCCTGTGCCACCGGCTGGTGCGGCTCCACTCGGAGCGCTCCCCCGACTGCCAGGACAGAGCCCGCTCGTCGTAGGGGATGCCGACGGCCTCGCAGTAGGCGCGGACGGTGTCGTCCGGGCGCTCGACGAGGACGTCGGCGTCGACCACGACGGGAGCGCGCCCCGTCTCCCCGCGGACCCGGTCGAATATCTCGTACTGGTGCTCGAAACCGATCTCCGGGAGCTTCACCCCGGGATTCACCGCGTAGTGCGACTCGATGGCGCGCCGCGGGTCGCGGACGATGAAGGTGTGCGTGACGGCCTCGGCCAGCGGCAGTGAGTCGAAGAGGCGGGCGTGCGGGTACTCGGTGGTGTCCTTGAAGAACACCGGCGTCCGCGCCGACTCCTCCGTGAACGCCCGCAGCACCTCCTGCGGCGTGGCCAGGCGCCGTCCGCCGGCCTCGACACCGTGCCCGGCGGCCAGTTCGGAGAACGGCTCGTGGTAGGCGCGGAAGTCGCCGCGCTGCACCATCATCCGGAAGAAGGCCGTCGACATGGACCGCGGCGGGGACCACAGGGCCAGCACCGCCGGCCCCGCGGGGGCGCTCACTGCGACCACTCCGTCGGCTCCCGGTCCCAGCGGTGGGCGCGCAGCTCGCGCATCAGCTCCTCGGGCAGCCGGCGGCCGTCGCTGACCTCGATGTTGGCGGAGACGTGCCCGGGGCGGCGCATGCCGGGGATCACGGTGTGCACGTCGTCGTTGTGCAGGATGAAACGCAGGGCCAGTTCGGGCAGCGTCATGCCGTCGGGGACGATTTCCTTCAGCGCCTCCGCGCGGTCCACGCTGGCGTTCAGGTTCTCGGGCACGAAGTAGGAGGCCCGCCAGTCGCCCTCGGGCCAGGTGGTGTCCTTCGTCAGCGTCCCGGTCAGGGTGCCCTCGTCGAACGGGACGCGGGCGATGACGCCGATGCCCAGCTCCCGGCAGAGCGGGAAGAGTTCGTCCTCGGGGGCCTGGTCGAAGATGTTGTAGATGACCTGGACGGCGTCGATCAGGCCGGTCCGCAGGACCTCCGTCGCGTTCCAGGGCTCCCAGCGGTTGATGCTGATGCCGATCCCGTCGACCATGCCCGAGGACCGCAGCGCCTCCACGGTGGCCAGCCAGCGCTCGTCCCGCGCCCAGTGGTCCTCCCACACGTGGAACTGCATCAGGTCCACGCGGGGGACGCCGAGGTTGCGCAGGCTCTTCTCGGTGTACTCCATGACGTGGTCGTGGGGGAACACGTCGCCGACGTCGGATTTCCTGGTGGAGGGGAACCTGCGGTCCTTGGGGGGGATCTTGGTGAAGGCCCTCAGCCCCTTTTCCGGATTGGCCGCGAGGAGTTTCCCCAGCAGGACCTCGCTGTGCCCGCGGCCGTAGATCCACGCGGTGTCGAACGCGTCGCAGCCGAGGTCCGCGGCGAGCTGGAGGGCGGCGAGACTGGTCTCGTCGTCCGCGCCCTGCCAGCCGCCGGGGCCGGCGCCGACCCCCCACATCCCGTAGCCGATCTCCCCGACCCGCCAGCCCAGCCGGCCGAATGTGCGCTGAAGCATGTCTGTTCCCCTGTGAGCGAGTGGACAGGTGTGAGCGAGTGCGCGGGAAGGCGCGGAAGCCGCCCGCGGGTCATCCGGAGGCGGGCCCGGCGAGGGGCGCCGAGTCCCAGTTGTGGCCGCCTCCGCCGGTGAACCGGCGCTGCCGCAGGACGTCGGCGCCCCCGCCGATCTCTGGCAGCGCCCGCCCGATGACGCCGCCCTTGTAGAGGTCGAGCCGGACGGTGGCGCCGGCCGGGCCGGCGATCTCGGCCAGCCCGGCCCGCGCCGCCCGGGCGGTACGGCCGTGCGCCGTCCCCTCGTAGACGCAGACCGCGAGCTGCCGGGCGAGGAACCGCGCGGTGTCCGCGGCGCCCCGGTCGGTGACCGTCTCGTGGGCGGCGCGTACCGCGTGCGACAGCAGCTCCATGCCCGGCGCCTCGTACACACCGCGGCACTTGGTGCCGTTGATGCGGTGCTCCACCACGTCGGTCAGGCCCAGCCCGTTCCGCCCGCCGACGGTGTTGGCCAGCTCCAGCAGCTCCTCCGGCGGCAGGCGGCGGCCGTCGAGGGCCACCGGGCGGCCGTGCTCGACGGTGACGGAGACCGTCTCCACCCGGTCCGGCGCCTGCCGGGGAGAGGCGCCCATCAGCCGTTCCAGACCCGCCGCCGTGGTGCCCAGGTCCTCCAGGCCGGCGTCCTCGTGGGAGGTGCCCGCGAGATTGCCGTCGACGGAGTGCTCCGCGGTGTTGCCCGGCATGCACACCAGGCCCGCCGAGGCGACATGGCGGGCCATCGCCTCCCGGTCGGGCAGGGCGGCCAGCACCTCCGGGTCGCGCCAGGGGGCGAAGACCGCGAGGTCCGGCGCGAAGTGCGCGCCGTAGCGCTCGAAACGGCGCTGGTCGTTGCCGCCGCCGACGCAGCCGTGCGCCAGTACGCCGGCGCCGGACCGGCGCAGCTCGGGCACCACGCGCTCGACGATGACGGCCCGGGACAGGCCCGTGGTGTTCCAGTAGCCCCCGTCGTAGTGGGCCTGGAAGGCGACGACGTCGAGCGCCGCGTCGGCCATGGGGCGGCGGGCGTCCACCTCGCGCACCGGTATGCCGGCCGCGCGCACCGCGCCGGTGAACTCGCGGAAGCCCTTCCCCGGGCACTGGCCGATGTCGAGGACGAACGCCTCCACGTCGTATCCGCCGCCGTGCAGCCAGGAAGCCAGCGCGAGGGAGGAAAGCCCTCCGGAGAGACAGACTCCGATCTTCCGCCGCTTCAGTTCGGACAGCGAGAGGTCCACCCATCCTCCAGGGGAGATGCGCCTGCGCTCCGGTGTTCGCGCCGGGCTGTGCGGTACGGGGGACATGCTGTCCAACCCGCGCGGGCGGGGGGAAGTGAGCACCGCGGGTCATGATGCTGCAATGCGTAAACCTGAAGGCGTTGTACATGGGCGGAAACCGGGCCAACCCGGAGCCGCCCGGCATCCCGCGCCGCGGCTCGGGGAGCACGCCGTTCAGCCGAACCGGGAGCGCCCGTCCGGCCGCGGGGAGTCCAGAAGCCCGGACCGGGCGAGCAGATAACCCAGCTGGGCCCGGCTGCCGGCCCTGAAGTGGTCGGCGGCCCACTTGATGTGGTTGGCCACGGTGCGGGGGCTCACACCCAGCCGGTTCCCGATCGCCTTGTCGGTGTGCCCCTCCACCATCAGGCGCAGTACGGCCCGCCGGGTCTGGGAGGTGAACGCGTGCGGCTGCCACCGGTCCGTGCCCCGGAACACGGGCTCGGCCCGGTCCCACGCGCAGTCGAAGGCGTTCACCAGATAGCGCACGATCGCGGGGTGGCGCACGGACAGGGCCGCCGGCTGGTGCTCCTGCGCGGCGGGTATGAAGGCGACGGCGCCGTCGAAGACGGTGACCTGGCTGAACGCCTCGGCCAGGGTGCGCACCTCGGCGCCGGCCGCGGTGATCTTCTCGGTGTAGGCGAGCGTCGGGCCGTGGGAGCGCACGGTGTGCTGGTGCAGCACCCGCTGCCGCACCCCTCTGGAGCACAGGTCCAGCGCCTCCGGCAGGGTGCGGGCCAGCGTCTCCTCACTCAGGCCGCCGCCCGGCTGGGCGGTCATCACATCGCTTCCGCAGGACCGGGCGGCCCGGCGCAGGGCCCGGTCGACGGCCTCCTCGCCGAGCAGCAGGTCCGCGGTGCGGTTGACCTCCCGGCCGATCTGCCGGTACGCCGCCTCCGCGCGGGCCAGCACCGACCGGACCGACCGCAGGGCCTGCTCCTGCTCCAGGATGGCCCGCTCGATCGGGCGCGCGAGCCCGGCGGCGGCGATGTCCGGCGGCACCGGCACCAGCGTCCCGGGGGACTCCGGCGACCGGCGCAGCAGCCCCAGTTCCAGCAGGCAGCCGGGTGCCTGCCCGGCGGGCGCGCTGCCCCGGGTCAGCGCCTGACGGTAGAAGGCGTCGCCCTTGTCGCAGATGTCGGACCCCGGGTGGCCGCCCACGGGCCCGGCCACTGCGTCGGCCACGGGCCCGGCCGTGGTTCCGTGCCCGGCTCCGGTCGTGCTGTCTGCCGTACAGGTCGTGACGGTGCACATGTGGCGCTCTTCCAGCTTCCAGGTCCTCGTCCCCCTCCGCCCCGTACCGTGCCCGGCGCGCCCGTGGGGTGGCCGGTCGGGAACGGCGGGTCGGAGAGGGGTCGGTCAGGCGATGGCGACCCTGGCGGCGAGGCCGAGGAAGACGACGCCCGCCAGGCGGTTCAGCCAGGTGCCCGAGCCGGGCCGCTTGCGCAGCCGCTCCCCGATCCGGCCCGAGAGCAGCGCGATCACACAGTCGACCAGAAGTCCGATCACCGTGAACGTCACACCCAGCAGAAGGAGTTGGAGGGCGGGACTTCCGGCGGAGGGCGTGACGAACTGCGGCAGGAAGGCGAGGTAGAAGATGACGATCTTCGGGTTGAGCAGGTTGACGATGGTGGCCCTGCGGAAGACCGTCATCGGTGGCGCGGCCGTGTGCTCTCCGTCGAAGGTGGTCCCCGAGGAGTCCCGCAGCGTGTGCCAGGCCAGGTAGAGCAGGTACACGGCCCCGGCGTAGCGGAGCACCTGGTAGGCCGTCTCCGAGGACTGGACGAGGGTGGCCAGCCCCAGCGCGACCGCGAGGGTGTGGCAGGCCATACCGGCCGACATGCCGAGCGACGCCAGCAGGCCCGCCCTGGTGCCCTGGCTGATGCCGTGGGTGAGGACGTAGACCATGTCGGGGCCGGGAGTGACGCAGATGACCAGCACCGCCATGACGAAAACCGTGTAGGACGCCAGTCCTAACCCGAACATGTTCCCCCTCTGATCCGGCCGACCGTTCGGAACCTAGACAGCCGGGCCACCGCGCGCAACCGGTACCGGTCCGTCGGCTGGATTCCGCCCCCCTGTCGGCGGAACGGGTGCCCGCGAAGGAGAACCCGGCGGCGCGGCCGGAGATCACCTGGTTGAGCACGTCCGAGCCGTCGTTGATCGCCGCGCGCTTGCCCGAGCCCATGCTCAGGCAGAAGCCGCCCTCCTTGTAGAGGTGCGGGTAGCCCACGACGACGACCTCGGCGTTCGGCGCGGCGTTCCCGGCGGCGGACGCGGGGGGCGGCCGGTACGGCGAACGCCGTTGCCAGGGCCAGCAGGGCGGTGGTGAGGAGACGGGGGACGCGCGTGGTTTCCTCCAGGAGACATGCACAGGGGTGTGAGGGGGAGTCACACCATTACCGCCCCGGACCGCTCCTGAAATCGGTGAAATCGCCGGTCCCGACACCCGGTTGGGCGACACGGCGAGGGTTCGTGTGATCGTGTGACGATTACGGAAAGACTCCGGCTGTCACTGTGTGTGTCTACGCTGGCGGGAGTTCGGCCACCGTGACCGACGCGGCCGACGCGGCCGTTCCGCGACAGGGGGAGCCCGCCATGACCGAGCCCGGGCAACTCGACCCGTACGCCTCGCCCAAGACCTTCTACGGCGCGGAACTGCGCCGTCTGCGCGAGGCGGCCGGGCTCACCCAGTCCCAGCTCGGCGAGCGCGCCTTCTGCTCGGGCACCTACGCCGGCCAGTTCGAGACGGCCGTGCGCCGCCCGCAGCCGGACACCTCCAAGCTGTTCGACGAGATCCTCGGCACCGGCGAACACCTGCAACGCCTGTGCCGACTGGCCCGGGAGAACAAGTACCCGGACTACTTCGCCGACGCGGCGGAGCTGGAACAGATGGCGACGGAGATCAGCGAGTACGCGCCGTTGACCGCACACGACCTGAGCACGGCCGTCTGGCGCAAGTCGTCCCACAGCAACGCCGAGGGCGGAAGCTGCGTCGAGGTTGCCGACGGCTTCCCCGGCGTCATACCTGTCCGCGACAGCAAGGCCCCCGAGGGTCCCGTGCTGGTCTTTCCGGCCGCCGGATGGGCGGCGTTCACCGAGACGCTCGGGCGCCCGCGCTGACGGGCGCGGCCGCCCGAGCGGCCTACCGTCCGTCTCGCCGTCAGGCATCACCCCTCTCGCCCCCGCCGCCCAGGGGCTCGGGCAGGGGAGCCGCGTGGACGACCGTGAGGCCGGAGACCGCGCGGGTGAGGCAGACGTACAGACGGCGCAGGCCGGTGCGCTCGTCCGGTTCGCCGTCGACGACGGCGGCCGGCTCGTCCAGGACCACGTGGTCGTACTCCAGGCCCTTGGCCAGGGCCGCCGGGACGAGGGTGAGACGGGCGCCGGCGTCCGTCTCCGTCCCCGGGGCGAGGTGGGGGAGGCCGGCGGCGTCCAGAGCCGCGGCCAGGGCGGGTACGCGGGCGTCGGCGGCGATCAGGCCGATCGAGCCCTCCCGCTCCAGCGCCTCGCGGCAGGCGTCCACCACCGCGCCGTCCAGCTCCTCCACCGCCACCGCCCGTACCCGCAGGGAGCCCGCCGCGTCGCGGATCGAGGTCGCCTCGGACAGGCCCGGCGCGATGTGCGGCAGCAGCCGGGAGGCGTAGGCGATGACCTCGCGCGGCACACGGAAGCCCCGGGTCAGCTCCTCCACCGCCGCGTCCGGCTTGCCCAGGTGGGACAGGGCCTCGGCCCAGCTCGCGGTCGCCCACGGCGTGGTGCCCTGCGCCAGGTCGCCCAGCACCGTCGCCGATCCGGTGGTGCAGCGGCGGCCCACCGCCCGGTACTGCATGGGGGAGAGGTCCTGCGCCTCGTCCAGGACGACGTGGCCGAGCGAGGGGGTGCGCCGCACCAGGTCGGCGGCTTCGTCGATCAGTACGGCGTCGGCGGCCGACCACTTCGCCGACCGCACCCCGCGCGGCGGCTTCGTCCACAGGACCGCCTTGCGCTCCTCGTCGGTGAGGACGCCATCGGAGCACTCGGCCAGGAAGCCGTCGTCCGACAGCAGCCGCAGCACCAGCCTCGCCGGATCGACCTTTGGCCACACGGCCTTGACCAGTGCCTTCACCGCCGCGTCGCGCGCCACCGCGTCCTGCACCCGGTCGTCGGGGGCCTCGCCCGAGCGCTCCATGCGCGTCAGCACGGCGTGCGCGACGCGCTGCGGCAGGGCCTCGCGGGCGGCGCCGTGGCGGATGCCGCGTTCCAGCAGCTCGCGGACGATCTCCTCCAGCTCGTACGCCGGGACGCGCCAGCGGCGCGAGCCGCGGACGACGACGCACGGCTCGGCCGGCATCGTCACGCCCGAGCGGACCGCGCGGCGCAGCACCTCGGCCATGCGGGCGCCGCCCTTGATCCGGGCGGCCTCCGGATCGTCGGTGCCGCGCACCTCCACGCCCGTCGTCCCGGTGACCAGGTCCTCCACGGTCGTCTGCCGCACCGCCAGCTCGCCCAGCGCCGGCAGGACCTGCTCGATGTAGCGCAGGAAGGACCGGTTGGGGCCGATGACCAGCGTCCCGGTGCGGGCCAGGCGCTCGCGGTGCGCGTAGAGCAGATAGGCCACGCGGTGCAGGCCGACGGCCGTCTTGCCGGTGCCCGGCGCGCCCTGGACGCACACGGTGCCGTCGGCGCCGGTGCGGACGATCTCGTCCTGCTCGGGCTGGATGGTGGCGACGATGTCGCGCATCGGGCCGACGCGCGGGCGCTCGATCTCGCGTCTGAGCAGGGCGCCGGCCTTCTCGGCCCCGTCCGGGTCGGACAGGCGCTCGTCCTCGTACGCGGTCAGCTCGCCGCCGGTGTAGCCGAAGCGGCGGCGCAGGTCGACACCCTGCGGGTCCTTCTTCGAGGCGCGGTAGAAGGGCTGGGAGACGGGGGCGCGCCAGTCGATGACCATCGGGTCGCCGTCGGCGTCGTGGACGTGGCGGCGGCCGATGTAGTACCGGGCCGCCGCGGGATCGCCCCGCTCCGGGGCCGCGGGGGACGGCGGGGAGCCCGCGTAGTCCAGGCGGCCGAAGAACAGCGGGGTGCCGGCGAGATCGGCGAGGGCCTCGACCCGGGAGTCGATCTGGCGCTGGAGCACCTCGGCGTTCACCCAGTTGGCGGTGACGTCTCTGATGTCGAGCGACTCGACGTCGTGGCGCATGGCGCGCAGCGCGGTGCGCGAGGCGGCCAGGTGGGCGCGTTCGCGTTCGAGCGGATCGAGCGCGTCGGGGGTGGCGGGCATGTTGCGGCCTCCTGCGGAAAGCGCGCACGGCGGCGGTACGGCGAGCCGCTCGGGCGTGCGGCCGCGCCGCACGCCGGGTGCGGTGGACGACGGGGTCGGAGAGGGACCGCGTACGCCGGTGGGCTGCGGGCCGGCGGGAGCCGCCGGGAGCGCTGCCGCCGGGAGCGC
>NZ_JBXUOY010000108.1:0-15533 GCF_057196705.1 Streptomyces sp. ATLC9
GGGCGCCTGCGCGCGCTCGTCGGTCGGGCCCCGCTCGTACGAGTCGGCCCGCGGCTCCCGGCGGCCAACCGCGCGGCGGCGGGTTCCGTACGACACGCCGCGGGTACGCCGGTGCCCCGGCGGCGGCCCGGGCTCCCCGGCGCGATCCCGCCGTGTGCCACCATGGCTCCCACCGAAGTCCCGCCCACGGACGGCACACCGAGGTGACCCGAGCGGATGACGACACCGGACGGCGCACCACGGCGGGCGGTCCTCGGCACCTGGCCCACACCCCTCGAACCCGCGCCGCGCCTGGCCCTCACCCTCGGGTTGGAGGCGGAGGACCTGTGGATCAAGCGGGATGACCTCACCGGCCTCGGCGGCGGCGGCAACAAGGTGCGCAAGCTGGAGTGGCTGTGCGGGGCGGCCACGGCACGGTCCGCCCCGGGCAGCGCACGGTACTGCTGCACTCCGGTGGCCTGCCCGGGTTCTTCGGCCACCCGTCGGCGCCGGCCGCCGCCGAGTCCGGGCTGACGGCCGAGGACTGAGCCGCTTTCCGGCCCTCTCGGGGCGGTACCCCGCCCGGCCTGGCCGAATTCGATCAACACACCTGCTGCCATAGCGGGTTCGAGCGCGTAGTTTGACGGAAGCAATCGCGCAGGACCTCACAGGGGACTCTCATGGCAGATGGAACGACCACGTCCGAGCAGGTGTCGGCCCGGATCGACACCACCGTCCCGCACTCGGCCCGGATGTGGGACTACTGGCTGGGCGGCAAGAACTACTACGAGGTGGACAAGGCCGCAGGCGACCAGGTCCGCAGTATCCACCCCGGCATCCTGGACTACGCCCGGGCGGACCGGGCGTTCCTGGGCCGCGCGGTGACCCACCTGACCGGCGAGGCGGGCGTCCGGCAGTTCCTGGACATCGGCACCGGGCTGCCGACCAGCGAGAACACCCACGAGGTCGCCCAGCGCACCGCGCCCGACGCCCGGATCGTCTACACCGACAACGACCCCATCGTGCTGGCGCACGCAAGGGCCCTGCTGACCTCCACTCCCGAGGGCGTCACCGACTACCTCGACGCCGATCTGCACGACCCCGAGGCCATCCTGCGGGACGCGGCCCGGACTCTGGACTTCACCGAGCCGGTCGCGGTCATGCTGCTGGGCATCGTGATGTTCATCGAGGACACCGACCGGGCCCGTGCGATCGTGAGGCGGCTCATGGACGCGGTCCCCTCCGGCAGCTACCTGGTGCTGTCGCACACCATCACCGCTCCGGGGCTGGACGACGTGGACGCGGCGGTCGAGTACTGGAACAGCGTCGGCACGCCGAAGCTCCACCAGCGCACACCCGAGGAGGTCGCGCGGTTCTTCGACGGGCTGGAGGTGCTGGAGCCGGGTGTGGTGTCGTGCTCGCGCTGGCGGCCGGAGCCCTCTCCCGCGGGTGAGCTCCCCGAAGAGGTGGCCTTCTACTGCGGCGTGGCCCGCAAGCCCTGACGGGCGCCCGGCACTGCCTTCACCGAGCCGTCGTCAGGCACCGCCCGGCGGCGGCTCGGTGAAGACGCCGAGGAGGCGGCGGTGACGGGCGGGCGGCGCCTGCCGGATGCGCAGCCGCGCGCGGGACGGGGCTCGGGAACTTAAGGGCACGGAACGGGCGGGAAGGTGACTTTTCGCTTTTCACGTTTCGATGTCCGGTTCACGGGTGACGAGTGTGCCGTTGCCCGTCTGCCCCACACGGAGGAGCCACCATGGAACAGCAGTACCCCGTTCCCGGCCGCCCCGGTTCCGAGCCGCCCCCGCTCGAGGAGCCGACCGAGCCCCGGGAGCCGCTGCCTCCCAAGCCCGACCAGAGCGGCCCCGCCACCGTCAGCCCCACCGGGCAGCCCACCGGTGCGGACCGGGCGGTGATGGCGCAGGGCGGGGAGTACCTCACCACCGCGCAGGGGCACCGGCTGCCGGACACCGACCATTCCCTGAAAGCGGGCGCCCGCGGGCCGGTGCTGCTGCGGGACCACCACCTGCGGGAGAAGATCACCCACTTCGACCACGAGCGCATCCCCGAACGCGTGGTGCACGCGCGAGGCGCCGCCGCCCACGGCGTGTTCCGGGGGTACGGCACGGCGGCGAGCGTGACCATGGCCGCCTTCCTGGGCAAGGACGTCGAGACCCCGGTCTTCGTCCGCTTCTCCACTGTGCTCGGCTCCCGGGGGTCCGCGGACACCGTCCGGGACACCCGGGGGTTCGCCGTGAAGTTCTACACCGGCGAGGGCGTCTTCGACCTGGTGGGCAACAACATCCCGGTCTTCTTCATCCAGGACGCCATCAAGTTCCCCGACGTCATCCACGCGGGCAAGCCGCACCCGGACCGGGAGATCCCGCAGGCACAGAGCGCGCACGACACGTTCTGGGACTTCGTCTCCCTGCACACCGAGGCCACCCACCACACGCTGTGGAACATGTCCGACCGGGGCATCCCCCGCTCCTACCGGATGATGGAGGGCTTCGGCATCCACACCTTCCGGCTGGTGAACGCCGACGGCGGGACGACGCTGGCGAAGTTCCACTGGAAGCCGAAGCTCGGCGTGCACTCCCAGGTGTGGGAGGAGGCCCAGATCACGAGCGGCGCCGACCCCGACTTCCACCGGCGCGACCTCGCCGACGCGATCGAGGCGGGCGCCCACCCGCAGTGGGAGCTGGGCATCCAGACGTTCCCCGACACGCCCGAGCAGACCTTCGAGGGCATCGACCTGCTGGACCCGACCAAGATCGTCCCCGAGGAGCTGGCCCCGGTGCAGCCGATCGGGCTGCTGACGCTCGACCGCAACCCCAGCAACTTCTTCGCCGAGACCGAGCAGGTCGCCTTCCACCCCGGCCATCTGGTGCCGGGCATCGACGTCACCGACGACCCGCTGCTGGCCGGGCGGCTGTTCTCCTACATCGACACCCAGATCACCCGGCTGGGCGGCCCCAACTTCGCCCAGCTGCCGATCAACCGCCCGCACGCGCCGGTCAACGACATGCTGCGGGACGGCATGCACCAGACCGCCGTGCACCGGGGCACGGCCCCCTACCGGCCCAACTCCCTGGACGGGGGCTGCCCGTTCACCGCCGGAGCCGACGCGGGCGGTTATGTCGAGGTGCCCGTGGAGGTGCCGGCCGGCCGGAAGGTGCGGGAGGCCCCGGCCTCCTACGCCGACCACTTCAGCCAGCCGCGGCAGTTCTGGCTCAGCCTGTCGCCGGTCGAGCAGGAGCACGTGATCTCCGCCTACACCTTCGAGCTGAGCCGGTGCTACGAGAACGCGATCAAGGAACGGGTGCTGCGCACGCTCGCCAACATCGACCCCCGGCTGTGCCGGGAGGTCGCCCAGGGGCTCGGGCTGCCGGTCCCCAAGCCGTCGGAGCCCCTGGCCGACGTGGCGCCCAGCCCGGCGCTCTCCCAGGTGGGGCGCGAATGGCCCGTCGCCGGGCGGATCGTGGGGATCGTCACCGACGGAGGCGATCTGGAATCCGTGCGCGCGGTCCGGCAGGCGGTGTTCGACCAGGGCATGGTGCCGCTGGTGGTGGCGCCCACCGGTGGCGTGCTGGGCGCGGACACCGGTGACCCCGTCACCGTCCAGCGCACCTTCGCGGCCGCCCGTTCCATCGAGTTCGACACCCTCCTCCTGGCCGGCGCGCCCGCTCCGGCCGCCGACGCACACGGGGCCCGGGACGCCAAGGCCGGCAGCGGCGACCGGAGCGGGGACGCCGGCTCGGCGGTCGACCCCCGGGTGGTACTGCTGGTCGGCGAGGCGTACCGGCACTCCAAGGCCCTCGGCGGCTGGGCGGGCGCCGAGCGGGTCTGGGAGGCGGCGGGCATCGCCTCCGACGCACCCGGTGTGGTCGGCGGAGACGATGGCCGGGACGTCCTGCCCGCGGTCGTCCGGCTGCTGACCCGCCACCGGGTCTGGGAGCGCTTCCCCGCGGCCCTCTGACGTTCCCTCATTCCCGTGTGAGGGCCCGGCCCTCTGACGTTCCCTCACACGCACCGGGGTCCGGCTCCCCTCCGGCGGGGCCGGTCGCGCCGCCGCGGGCGGTCGCGGGCGGCCACCGTGCGGCGCCGGCCACGGGACCGGCCCGCGCCACTACCCCGTGCCCTTCGAGGGCCGGGCGCGTACGTGCATCCGCTCGCCCTGCGGCCCGAAGATGCTGATGAACTCGACCGGCCGCTCCCCCGCGTTCGCCAGGCCGTGGGGGGTGCGGGTGTCGAACTCGGCGGCCTCTCCCGCCCCCAGGACGAGGTCGTGCCCGCCCAGAGCCAGCCACAGCCGTCCGGACAGGACGTAGAGCCACTCGTAGCCCTCGTGTGTCTGCTGCTCGGGCCGCCCGCCCCTGCCGTATCCGGCGGGCATGATCTGCTTGTAGGCGTGCAGGCCGCCCAGGCTGCGGGTCAGCGGCACGAAGGTCTGCCCGTACCGGTTGAAGGGGCGGGCGTGAACGCGGGGGTCACCGGTGGCGGGCGCGCCGACGAGTTCGTCCAGGGGGACGCTGTAGGCCCTGGCCAGAGGGAGCAGCAACTCCAGGGTCGGTCTGCGCCGCCCCGACTCCAGTCGCGAGAGGGTGCTGAGCGATATCCCGGTCGTCTCGCTCATCCGGGAGAGCGTGGCGCCGCGCGCCTGGCGCAGGGCCCGCAGCCGGGGGCCCACACCGGTGAGGACGTTCTCGAAGTCGTCGTCGGTCATCCGTCCATTTGCCGATCCGGCAAAGACGTTTGTCAAGCGGACGGGTGTGGGCGGAGTCTTGCCGCATGACGGAGGGAGCGACATGAACGGACATGGCGGGCGATTCACGGACCCATTCGCCCAGGGAGCCGAGCGGCTCTACGACGTGGTGGTCGTCGGGGGCGGCGCCGCCGGGCTGAGCGGGGCGCTGACCCTGGCCCGGGCACGCCGCTCGGTCCTGGTGGTCGACTCCGGGCGGCCGCGCAACGCCCCGGCCGCCGGTGTCCACGGCTATCTGGGGCTCGACGGCACGCCGCCCCTGGAGCTGACGGCAGCCGGGCGCGCCGAGGTGCTCCGGCACGGGGGCGAGATCACCCAGGGCACCGTCACGGCCGCCGAGCGGCTGACCGCCGGGGGCTTTCGCCTGTTCCTGGACGACGGCACCGCCGTGACGGCGGGCCGGCTGCTGGTGGCCACGGGCCTGGCCGACGAACTGCCGGAGGTGCCGGGGCTGGCGCGGTTGTGGGGGCGCGACGTCCTGCACTGCCCGTACTGCCACGGCTGGGAGGTGCGCGACCGGGCGATCGGCGTGCTGTCCACCGGACCGGCAGCCGTCCGGCAGGCGCTGCTGTGGCGGCAGTGGAGCGCGGATGTGACCCTGTTCCGGCACACCGGGCCCGAGCCCGGCGACCGGGAGTACGAGCGGCTCGCCGCCCGCGGCGTCGCCGTCGTCGACGGCGAGGTGACCGGCCTGGAGGTGAGCGGCGGCCGTCTCGCCGGGGTACGTCTGGCGGGCGGGCGGACCGTGCCGTGCCGTGCGCTGGTGGTCGCCCCCCGGTTCGCCGCCCGCGCGGACTTCCTGGCGGGTCTGGGGCTGGAGACGGCCGAGCAGGTGAAGGGCGGCCACGTCCTCGGCGAGCACATCCCCGCCGACGCCACCGGTGCCACCGCCGTGCCCGGGGTGTGGGTGGCCGGAAACGCCTCGGACCTGACGGAGAAGGTCGTCGGCGCCGCCGCCGCGGGCGTGAACGCGGCCGCGGCGATCAACGCCGATCTGGTCGAGGAGGAGACCGACCGGGCCGTCGCGGCCCGCGACGGTCTCGGAAGGAGGGCAGTGCGATGAGCGGTCACGCGACGAACGGCGACGGTACGGACGGCGCCTCGGCCGGGGAGTTCTGGGACGGGCTCTACGGTGCGGACGAGCGGATCTGGAGCGGTGAGCCCAACGCCGCCCTCGTCCGTGAGACGGCGGATCTGGTCCCGGGCAGCGCCCTGGACCTGGGCTGCGGCGAGGGGGGCGACGCGATCTGGCTCGCCCGGCGGGGCTGGCGCGTCACCGCGGTCGACGTCTCGCGGATCGCCCTGGACCGCGGAGCCGGGCAGGCTCGGCGGGCGGGCGTCGCCGACCGGATCGACTGGTTTCGGCACGATCTGGCCGAGTCCTTCCCCGAGGGCTCCTTCGACCTGGTCTCCGCCCACTTCCTGCACGCTCCCTCCTCCGTCGAGTTGCCCAGGCGGCGGATCCTGCGCGACGCCGCGGCGGCCGTGTCCCCCGGCGGCGTCCTGCTGGTCGTCGGGCACGCCGGCCCTCCCCCGTGGGCGGCCGGCCACGGCCACGACGACCATCCGCCCCTGCCCACGTCGGCCGAGGTCCTCGCCTCGCTCGGTCTCCCGGAGGAGGAGTGGGAGCCCCTGGTGAGCGGGGAGCGGCGGCGCGAGGCGACCGGGCCCGACGGACAGCGGGCCGTCCTGGAGGACGCCGTGCTCAAACTGCGGCGGCTGACCGGCTGAAACCTCCGGCCCGGCCCGCCGGTGCGCGGTGCCGCGCCCCGGTTCCGGCGCGTCAGACGAGCCGGGCCTCCAGGGTGATGTTCTTGACGCCGGCCAGGGCCTGACTGACCGGGCAGTTGGCCTTGGCCTCCTCGGCGGCCGCCTGGAAGTCCTCCTCGGACAGCCCGGGGACGGTGGCGCGGACGGTCAGCTTGATGGCGGTGATGCCCTCGCCCGGCTGGAAGGTGACGTCGGCCCGGGTGTCGAGCTTCTCCACCGTGTGGCCCTTGCGCGCCAGGCCGCCCGAGAAGGCCATCGAGTAGCAGGAGGAGTGGGCCGCCGCGATCAGCTCCTCAGGGCTGGTCTTGCCACCGGGCTCCTCGGCGCGGGCGGGCCAGCTCACCTCGTAGGTGCCGATCCCGGAGGACTCGAGGGCGACGTTGCCCTTGCCCTCGAGGAGAGTGCCTTCCCAGTGGGTCCTGGCAGTACGGGTGGTTGCCATGGCTGTCGCTCCTGATGGGTTGTGAGTGACAAGAAGGATCTGCGGTGATCAGTTTATGCGGCGGGCCCGCTCAGGTCCGGCGGACCGGTCCGGAACCGGCGCGTGCCGTACCGGGGCGGCTCCAGCCTCCCTTCCCGTCCGGCGCGGCGGCACACCTCCTCCTGCCCGCGCTCCCGCCCGCGGGCCCCGCGCTAGGGTGCGGCGTGCTCCTGCGATCCCACCACGACTCCCTGGCCGACGTCCGCGTCCTGCACTGCCGGGAGCAGGGCGGCTCCTGGCCGATGCCGTTCTGGAGGCCAGAATCCGAGCGGCGGATGATCAGCAGCGCACTGCTGGGCGGCGGGCTCGGCGAGCGCGGCTGGGTCCTCAACGCCCAGGTCCCCCCGGGCTACGCGCGCCTGGACGCCGAGCGGCACCTGGCCGAACCGGCCGGGCGGGCGGGCGCGGAGGGCCCCGGTGTGGGCCTGATGACCGCCGCCCGGGTGCTGGACCACTGCCTCGCGGTGGACGGGGGAGCCGAGGCCCTGGTCACGGCCGGGATCGGCGTACACGGCTGGGCCGCCGCGCCGGGCGCGGGCCGTGACGGACCGCCCGCCGGGACCGTCAACATCCTGGTCTCGGTGCCGGCCGCCCTGTCGGACGCCGCCCTGGTCAACGCCGTGGCCACGGCAACCGAGGCCAAGGTCCAGGCGCTGCTGGACGCCGGTGTGGACGCCTCGGGCACACCGACCGACGCGGTGTGCGTCGCCGCCGCGCCGCCGCCGCCGGGCCGTCCGACCGCAGTCGAGCCCTTCGCCGGCCCCCGCTCCCCCTGGGGCGCCCACCTGGCCCGCGCGGTGCACCGGGCGACCTATCTGGCCTGCACCCGTCCGGCGGCGGCCGACGGCTGACGGCCCGCCCGGCTCACAGGTCCTCCCGGCTCACAGGTCCGCGCAGATCCCGCGCGCCCGCTCCAGGTCCTTCTTCGCCCGTGCGTCGAACCCGAAGGTCGAGAGAACCCGGTGGTGCGACTTCCTGAGCGACTCCGCGAGCGGCTCGTACCGCTCGTCGCCCGCGGCCGCCGAGGCGGAGAGGGCCTGCGCCGCTCCCCAGCGGTTGAGCGCCACCTCGCCGGCCGGCCCCTCCTCCGCGTACCGCGACTCGTCGAAACGCTCCAGGACATCGCACGCCGCCCGCGCGTCGGCCGCCGGGCCGCCTTCGCCACCGCTGCCGCCGGTGAGGGCCCAGGCGGCCCCGAGGCCCACCCCGCCCATCACCAGTCCGGCCGCCAGCGCGGCGAGAAGCGGGCCCGTGCGGCGTCGGGCAGGGATCACCGGAGTTTCGAACGGTCGCTGCATGGTGCCGAAGCGTAGCGGCAGGCCGTCGTACCGCGAGAGGCCCCTCCTTCCGCGAACCGCCCTGTCCGGCGGGCGGATCGTCACCCGCCCTGACAGCCTTCCCGGTGTGTGGTCCTGCGGCTCGGACGCTACCGCGCCTTCCCGGCCGTCTCCCGCGCGCGCCGCGCCACGACCAGCCGGCAGCGCGGGCTGCCGTCCGCCCGCCGGCCGAGCTCCTCCAGGGGCAGCGTGCCCACCTCGAACCCCGCGGCGGCCAGTTCGCGGCGCACCCGGGGGAGGGGGAAGGTGCGGTAGTACATGACGAACGGAGGGCGCCACAGCGCGTTGCGCACCCGCATCGCCGCGTCGAAGCCCCACAGCGTCCAGTAGGCACGCGACCCGATACGGGGCGGCGCGCCGACAGGGAAGGCGAACAGCCCCCCGGACCGGAGTGCCGCGTACACCCCCGCGAACAGTCCGGGCCGTTCCCGGGGCAGGAAGTGCCCGAACGCCCCGAAGCTGACGGCCAGGTCGAAGGCTCCCTCGAAGGGCAGCCTCCGTACGTCGGCGCGCACCCAGTCAATCGCCGGTCCGCCGGGGGCCCGGGGGTGGGCGGAGCGGGCCCGGCCGAGCATGCCGGCGCTGAAGTCGACGCCGACGGCCCGCCGTTCGCACAGCCGCAGCAGGACACCCGTCCCCGCGCCGGTCCCGCAGCACACGTCCAGGCCCGTCCCGAACGGCCCCAGCGGTTCGAGCGCACGTGCGGTGGCTCCCAGCAGGCGGTCCGGGGTTCTGAACGGCGTGCGGTCGAACTTCGGTGCGAGCAGGTCGTAGCCGCGCTCGACGGACGACAGCGCCTGCACGGCGAGTTCGGGGAGGGTGGGGCCCTGGTCGGTGAACACGGCGCCCACCGTAGCGAGCGGACGGACCGGCTGCCGCCGGAACAGCCCTCCGCCCCTGTCGGCGGAGGCTACGGCAGGGGCGGCGGGCCAGCCGGAGCCGGCGGCGTCTCACATCTCGAAGACGACGCGGGCCCTGACGTGGCCTCCGAGGATCTCCTCGACGCAGTCGTTGACGGCCTCCAGCGGACGGGTCTCGTAGATCACCTCCGTGCGTCCGGCCGCGTGGAGGGCGAAGACCTCCGCCAGGTCCTGCCGGGTGCCGACGATCGAGCCGATGACGGAGATGCCGTTCAGCACGGTGTCGAAGACCGGGACGCGCAGGGCGCCGCCCGCCGGGAGCGAGACGAGCACCAGCTTCCCGCCGCGCCGCAGGCCGCGCTGGAGCGCCTGCGTGGCCCGGTCGTCGACGGCGAGCGCGATGGCGGCGTGGGCGCCGCCGTGCTTCCGGAGCACCTCGGCCGGGTCCTCCTTGCGGGCGTCGATCAGGATGTCGGCGCCCAGTTCCCGGGCGAGGGAGAGCTTGTCGTCGGTGACGTCGACGGCCGCCACGGTGGCTCCGGCGATCTTCGCGTACTGGACGGCGAGGTGCCCCAGTCCGCCGATCCCGGAGACGGCCACCAGGTCGGTCGGGCCCACCCCGGCGACCTTGACCGCCTTGTAGGTCGTCACGCCCGCGCAGGTCAGCGGGGCCGCCTCACGCGGGTCGACGCCGTCGGGCACCGGCTGGGCGAAGTCGGCGTGGGCGAGCATCATCTCGGCGTGTCCGCCGTCGACGCCGTAGCCGGTGTTCCTCTGCCGCTCGCACAGCGTCTCCCAGCCGGACAGGCAGTGCTCGCAGCGCCCACAGGCCCAGCCGAGCCAGGGCACCGCCACCCGCTGGCCGACCGACAGATGAGTGACGTCGTCACCGAGCCGCTCGACGATGCCGACGCCCTCATGGCCGGGGACGAAGGGCGGGTCCGGCCTGACCGGCCAGTCGCCGCGGGCGGCGTGGATGTCGGTGTGGCACAGACCCGACGCCTCGACGCGGATGCTGACCTGGGCGGGGCCGGGCCGCGGGTCGGGCCGGTCCTCGATCACCAGGGGTTCTCCGAGGGTTCGGACGACTGCTGCTCTCATGGCCTTGGCTCCTCGTGTCCGGTTCCGGCGTACCGGAGTCCTGTTCTCCGTCTCCACTCTCCCGCCACGCGGGGAGCGGCGACAGGTCCGACCGGAGCAGGCCGCGGGGCCGAACGGCCCTCCCCCCGGTGCCGTACGGACCCGGCCGGAGCGGTGGGCGGTACGGCGGGAGCGGCGGTACGGGAAGCGGGTTCAGGCGGGTCGCCTGCCCTCCGGCGCGCCCAGGAGCGCGGCCAGGGCGCCGGGCAGGTCGTGCAGCGGGGCCGCTGCGCCGGGGATGTACCGGGGCCAGCCCGGCCCGGCGGGATGGACGGGTACGGGCGCGGGGACCGCCTCCAGCGCGGTCCGCAGCCAGGAGAGGTCGGCCGTTCGGTGGGAGCGGGCCCACAGCACCACGGCGCCGGGGCGGATGCGGACGAGGGCGTCGGTCAGGGCGGGGGCGGGCAGGTCCCCGGCCAGGAGGACGGGGCGGCCCTCCTCGGCCAGGGCGGCGGCCAGGGCCGTCAGCGGCAGCGTGTGGTGCTCGGCCGGTGCGGCGGCCAGGAGCACGGGGCCCCGGGCGCCCGAATTCCGGCCGCCGGGGACGGGCGGGAGCGCGGCGGCACGGTCCTGGGCGTGGCGGCGCAGAAAACTCTCGACGATGCCGCTGGTGACATGTTCCACCTCGACACCGCGCCCGGTCTCCTCCCAGTGCTTCCCGATCGCGGCGAGGGCGGGCGCGAGGACGGCCGTCCAGGCTTCGGCGGCTCCGAGCCGGGCCAGCGCGGCCGACACCGCCGTCTGGACGGCGACGGCGTCCAGCGCGTGCATCGCCTCGGTCAGCCGCGCAGCGCCCGTCCGCACGTCCGGTGGTCCCACCGCGCCCACCGCGCGGGCCGCGTCGGCGGCGGGCACGCCCCGGCGGATGAGCGTACGCATGTGCTCCAGCCGCTCCAGGTCACCCGCCGAGTAGCGGCGGTGTCCGCCGGGGGACCGCCCGGAGGGGGCGAGGCCGTAGCGGCGTTCCCAGGCGCGGAGCGCGGCGGTGCTCATCCCCAGACGCCCGGCCACCGCGCCCACCGGCAGCAGGACCTCCTCCGCCTCCTGTCCGGGGACCGGGCGCGCGGCGGCGCGGAAATGGCGGGAGGAGGGCATGGCGTCATCGTCCGCCCGCGGCGGGGCGGGCGCAAGCATCGGATGTACAAGTTCTGCACAACTTCGTTTGACCCGGCCGGACACGGGCACCCGCGAAGCGACCGGGTCGCCCCAAGGGCCTGGCGTGTCCTGGAGGGGGCTGTCGCACGTGCACCGGCACCGCGTCCCCCCTCGCCCATCCGCGCCGCGCGGTGCCTCCGCCTCACCCATCCAGAGCGCCCGAACTGAGAACATCATTCTCAATATCCGGGTGTGAAATCTTCTGTCCGTACGTGCGCCGGGCGTCTCGGCCCCGCGCCGGGAAGGAGCCGCGATGCGGCACCAGGCCACCGACCTGGCCCTCGCCCCTGCCAGCCCCGCACCCGCACGTCCCGAGCAGGCCGCCCCGGAGGGGGAGCGGACCGGCCGGACCGCACCCCGGTCGCCGCACCACCCGGACGAGGCCCGCGTGGAACGCCCCGGGAGCCGCCGTACGGATCGCGCCCCCCTCCCCCGCGGCCCCGACCGCGACATCGCGGCCGCCGTGGACACCGTGCTCACCGAGCATCTGACGCTGCGCCGGGCCGGCGCGCACCGGATCAGCGACCGGTTCACCGCCGACATCGCCGACTGCCTGATCGATCTGGTGCGGCGCGGCGGCAAGCGGCTGCGCCCGGCCTTCCTGTGGTGGGGCTGGCGGGCGGGCGGCGGCACTCCGGAGCACCCCGACGCGGAGGCGGTGCTGCGCGCGGCCGCCGCGCTGGAGCTGATCCAGGCCTGCGCACTGGTGCACGACGACCTGATGGACGACTCGCCGCTGCGGCGCGGCGCGCCCGCCGCCCATGTGGCCCTCGCCCGCCGGCACCGCGCCCGGGGCCTGCGCGGGGACGCGGACGCGTTCGGGTCGTCCGCCGCCCTTCTGACGGGTGATCTGGCCCTGGTCTGGGCCGAGGACCTGTGGGACGCGGCGTCCCCCTGCGAGGAGGCCCGGCGGCGGGCCCGGCCCGTCTGGCGGGCGATGCGCACCGAGATGGTGGCCGGGCAGTACCTGGACCTGTACGGGCAGGCGACCGGAGCGCCCTCCCCCTCCTCCTCCCTGCGTGTCGCCCGCCTCAAGAGCGGGCTGTACACCGTGGAGCGCCCGCTGCACCTGGGGGCGGCACTGGCCGGCGCGGACGCGCACACCACCTCGGCGCTGCGGCGGGCCGGCCGGTGCGCCGGGGTGGCGTTCCAGCTGCGCGACGACCTTCTGGGCGTCTTCGGGGACCCGGCTCGCACAGGGAAACCGGCGGGCGACGACGTGCGGCAGGGCAAGCCCACCCATCTGATGGCCCTGGGCCTGCGCCTGGCCCGCGTCCGCGGCCGGGCCGCGGCCCGGGAGCTGCTGGAGCACGCGCTCGGCAACGCGGCGCTGACCGAGGGGGAACTGGAGCGCGTGCGCGCCGTGCTGACCGAGCTGGGAGCCCGTGAGGCCGTGGAACGGCGCGTCGGCGGCCTGGCCGGCGAGGCGCTGGCCGCGCTGGAGGAGGCATCTCTCGACGGAGTGCCCGCCCGGGAGCTGTCGGCGCTGCTGTACGCCGTCCTGGGCGAACCGGCCGCCGCCCGCCGCTCCCCGGGCGACGCCCCTCGCGACGCCGCCCTCTCCAGCCACTGACCCCACCTGCCGAAGGAATCCGGATGAGAAGACTGCACGGGCCGGGCGACCACGTCGTCATCGTCGGAGCGGGGCTGGCCGGGCTGTCCGCCGCACTGCACCTGCTGGGTGCCGGGCGCTCGGTCACCGTCGTCGAGCGGGAGGACGGTCCGGGTGGCCGGGCCGGCCGCGAGGAATGGGCCGGATACCGCGTCGACACCGGTCCCACCGTGCTGACCATGCCCGACCTGGTCGACGAGGCCATGGCCGCGGTGGGCACCAGGCTCTCCGACCACGTCGAGCTGATCGGACTCCACCCCGCCTACCGCGCCCGTTTCGCCGACGGCGGCTCCCTGGACGTGCACACCGACCCGCACGCCATGGAGGCCGAGATCGCCCGGATGGCCGGGCCCGGGGAGGCCGCCGGGTACCGGCGGCTGCGCGACTGGCTGGAGCGGTTGTACCGGGTGCAGATGCGCTCGTTCATCGACGCCAACTTCGACTCGCCGCTGGGGCTGCTGGGCGCGGACCTGGCCAGGCTGGCCGCGCTGGGCGGGTTCGGCACCTGGCACGGGCGCGTCGCGCGCTTCCTCAAGGACGAGCGGCTGCGCCGCGTGTTCTCCTTCCAGGCGCTGTACGCCGGGGTGCCGCCCACCCGGGCGCTGGCCGCCTACGCCGTCATCGCCTACATGGACACCGTCGCCGGGGTGTGGTTCCCGCGCGGCGGCATGCACGCCGTGCCCCGGGCCATGGCCGACGCCGCGGCCCGTGCCGGGGCCCGCTTCGTCCACGGCGCCGAGGTGACGCAGCTGGAGCGCTCGCCGGGTGGACGCGCCGCGGGGGGGGGCACCGCCGGCGGGGAGCGCATCGCCTGCGACGCGGTGGTGCTCACCTGCGACCTTCCGGTCGCCCACCGCCTGCTGGGCGGCGCGCCGCGCCGCCCGGTGCCGCTGCGGTACGCGCCCTCGGCGGTCGTCCTGCACGCGGGCGGCAACCGCACCTGGCCCGAACTGGCCCATCACACGCTGTCGTTCGGCTCCGCCTGGGAGTCGACGTTCCGGCAGCTCACCCGGTCCGGCGAGCTGATGAGCGATCCTTCGCTGCTGATCACCCGGCCCACCGCCACCGATCCCGCACTGGCCCCCGAGGGCAGGCATCTGCACTACGTGCTGGCTCCCTGCCCCAACCTGGTCACCGGCCCCCGTGACTGGGACCGTGTCGGCCCCCGCTACCGCGACGAACTGGTCGCCGAGCTGGAGCGCCGCGGGCTGGACGGCTTCGGCACGGCGATCGATGCCGAGCATCTGGTCACCCCGGCCGACTGGGCGCGCCGGGGGCACGCGGCGGGCACTCCGTTCTCCGCCGCGCACACCTTCGCCCAGACGGGCCCGTTCCGGCCGCGGAACCTGCCGCGCGGCTGGGAGAACGTGGTCCTGGCCGGCTGCGGCACCACGCCCGGCGTGGGCGTGCCGACGGTGGTGATCTCCGGCAAGCTCGCCGCCGCCCGCATCACCGGCGGCTCCGGCCACCCGCGCCCGTCCGGGCGTGCGGCGCAGGCACCCGCCGGTGCCGGCACGGCCGAGGGGGCGGCCGTATGACCGCGCGCGAGCTGGACGCGGCCGGTGTCCACGACCCGGCGCTGCGCGCGGCCTACACCCGCTGCCGCGAGCTCAACGCCCGCCACGGCAGGACGTACTTCCTGGCCACCCGGCTGCTCACCCCCCGTCAGCGACCGGCCGTCCACGCCCTGTACGGCTTCGCGCGCTGGGCGGACGACATCGTCGACGACCTCGATCCCGCCCTCGCCCCCGAGCAGCGCGCCCGGGCGCTGGCGGAGCTGGACGAGGAGCTGCTGTGGGCCCTGCGCACCGGGCGCGGCGGGCACCCGGTGATCGCGGCACTGGCCGACACCGCCGCGCGCTACGTCATCGACCCGGCGCACTTCACCGACTTCATGCGCTCGATGGGCATGGACCTGCACGTCACCGAGTACCCCACCCTCGACGACCTGCGGGTGTACATGCACGGTTCGGCGGCCGTGATCGGCCTTCAGGTGCTGCCGGTGCTGGACACGGTCGCGCCGCGCGAGGAGGCCGCCCCGCACGCCGCGGCGCTCGGGGTCGCCTTCCAGCTCACCAACTTCCTGCGGGACGTGGGCGAGGACCTGGACCGCGGCCGGATCTACCTGCCCCTGGACCGGCTGGCCGCCCACGGCGTCGACCGCGACCTGCTGCTGTGGTGCCGCCGTGCCGGGCGCACCGACGCCCGGGTGCGGGCCGCGCTGCGGGAGCTGTGCGAGACCACCCGGGGGGTCTACCGGGAGGCGGAGCCGGGCATCGCCATGCTGCATCCCGTCTCGCGGCCCTGTGTACGCACCGCGTTCGTGCTCTACCGCGCCATCCTGGACCGGATCGAGGCGGCCGGGTACGCGGTGCTCCACCGGCGGGCCGTGGTCCCCCGCCGCCGGCGGGCCGCCGTGGCGCTGGGCGGGCTGGCC
>NZ_JBXUOY010000109.1:0-15408 GCF_057196705.1 Streptomyces sp. ATLC9
CGGCCGCCCTCCGTGCCGCCGGTGCCGCCCTCCGTGCCGCCGTCCGCGCCGCCGTCGCCCCTGCCGACGCCGGTGATCGGCTTGCCGCGGACGGCGCCGATGCCCCAGTACACGGCCAGCGCGCCCAGTGGTACCGCGAGCCAGGGGAAGCCGAAGAAGGCGAAGATCAGCCCCCAGCCGCCGATGACCAGGGCGTACCGGGCGCGGCGCTGGACGGGGTCGGTCGGGTCCCAGCGCATGCCGCCGGGTGCGCCGCCCCGGCCGCCGCCCTGCTCCGGGCGGTCGCCGCCGCCGAAGCCGCCGCTCTGCCGGCCCGGCTGGCGGCTGCTCCACCGGCGGCCCCAGTCGGGCGAGGAGCCCTCCGGCCGGTCGTCGTCCCCGCCCTCGCCGCCGTCCCGCGGGGAGTCCGGCGAGCCGGACGAGCCCGACGGGTCCGAGGAGCCGGACGGACCGGACCCCCGGGACCCGCGCGGACGCCAGGGCTGCTCGGGGCGGCCCTCGGGCGGCGCGGCGAAGGGGTTGTCGTCCTCCCGGCCGCGCGGGAGCCGGTCGCGCAGGAGCGGACCGGGGGAGACCCGGGCGGAGGGACGGGACGGCCCGGAGGGCGACAGACCGGAGGGGGACGGGCCGCGGGCGGGCCGCCGGAGCGGACCCGGGGCGGTACCGGCCGGAATCCCGGTCGAGGTCTCAGGGGCCGCGCGGCGTCGTCGGTCCGTCATGTGCTCTGTGTCTTCCCCTAGATGTCGTCCCGGCGCCGGGCCGTTCGCCGATGTGTGGCCCAGACGCTACCGGGCGGCTGTCCCCCCGTCCCGAGGGGGCCGTCCGGTGTGCCGGTATCGTTGCTGACGGTCGGCCGCTTCGTAGGGTTCCCCGGATTCGTCCGCCCCACGGATTCGTACGACCGTACAAAGCCGCACCGTCCCACCGAGAGATCCGAGAAGAGCCTCGTCGTGGCTTCCGCTTCCCGTTCCTTCGCCGCCCACTCCCCGGCCCGCGTCGTGGTCCTCGTATCGGGTTCGGGCACGAACCTCCAGGCGCTCCTCGACGCCGTCGCCGAGGAGAGGCCGGACGCCTTCGGCGCCGAGATCGTCGCCGTCGGGGCCGACCGCGACGGCATCGCCGGACTGGAGCGCGCCGAGCGCGCCGGGCTGCCCACCTTCGTCTGCCGCGTGCGCGACCACGCGGGCCGGGACGCCTGGGACCGCGCGCTGGCCGAGGCGGTGGCGGCCCACGAGCCCGATCTGGTGGTCTCCGCCGGTTTCATGAAGATCGTGGGCAAGGAGTTCCTCGCCCGGTTCGGCGGGCGCTTCGTCAACACCCACCCCGCCCTGCTCCCCAGCTTTCCCGGCGCCCACGGCGTGCGCGAGGCGCTCGCGTACGGCGTGAAGGTCACCGGGTGCACCGTCCACTTCGTCGACGACGGCGTCGACACCGGCCCGATCATCGCCCAGGGCGTGGTCGAGGTGCGGGAGGAGGACGACGAATCAACGCTCCACGAGCGGATCAAGGAAGTCGAGCGGCGACTGCTCGTCGACACGGTGCGACGCATCGCCCGCCACGGCTACCGCATCGAGGCAAGAAAGGTCATTCTCGGTCATGACTGAAGGCTCCGAGACCACCACCGAGGCCCCCGCGGCCACCAGGCGGCCCGTCCGCCGCGCGCTGGTCAGCGTCTACGACAAGACGGGCCTGGAGGAGCTGGCCCGCGGCCTGGACGCGGCGGGCGTCAAGCTCGTCTCGACAGGTTCGACGGCCGCGCGGATCGCGGCCGCGGGCGTGGAGGTCACCCGGGTCGAGGAGCTGACCGGCTTCCCCGAGTGCCTGGACGGCCGGGTGAAGACCCTCCACCCGCGCGTGCACGCCGGCATCCTGGCCGACCTGCGCCTGGAGGACCACCGCCGGCAGCTCGGCGAGCTGGACGTGGAGCCCTTCGACCTCGTCGTCGTCAACCTCTACCCCTTCCGGGAGACCGTCGCCTCCGGCGCCTCCCCGGACGAGTGCGTGGAGCAGATCGACATCGGGGGTCCGTCGATGGTCCGCGCCGCGGCCAAGAACCACCCGTCCGTCGCCGTCGTCGTCAACCCCGGCCGCTACGGCGAGGTGCTGGAGGCCGTCACGGGCGGCGGCTTCGACCTCGCGACGCGCAGGCGTCTGGCAGCCGAGGCGTTCGCGCACACCGCGGCCTACGACGTGGCCGTCGCCTCCTGGTTCGCGACCGACCACGCCCCCGCCGACGACTCCGGCTTCCCCGAGTTCCTGGGCACCGCCTACCAGCGCTCGAACGTGCTGCGCTACGGCGAGAACCCGCACCAGGCCGCCGCCCTCTACAGCGACGGCACCGGCGGCCTGGCCGGCGCCGAGCAGCTGCACGGCAAGGAGATGTCCTACAACAACTACACGGACACCGAGGCCGCGCGCCGGGCCGCCCACGACCACGCCGAGCCGTGCGTGGCGATCATCAAGCACGCCAACCCCTGCGGCATCGCCGTCGGCGCGGACGTCGCCGAGGCCCACCGCAGGGCCCACGCCTGCGACCCGCTGTCCGCCTTCGGCGGCGTGATCGCCGTCAACCGCCCGGTCTCCGTCGCCATGGCCGAGCAGGTGGCCGAGATCTTCACCGAGGTCATCGTGGCACCGGACTACGAGGATGGCGCCGTGGAGGTGCTGGCCCGCAAGAAGAACATCCGCGTGCTGCGCTGCCCTCAGGCCCCGGCCGCCCACCTGGAGCACAAGCCGGTCGACGGCGGTGCGCTGCTCCAGGTCGCCGACCGCCTCCAGGCCGACGGCGACGACCCCGCGGCCTGGACACTCGCCACCGGCGAGGCGCTGGGCGAGGCGGAACTGGCGGAGCTGGCCTTCGCCTGGCGCGCCTGCCGGGCGGTGAAGTCCAACGCGATCCTGCTGGCCAGGGACGGCGCCACCGTCGGCGTCGGCATGGGCCAGGTCAACCGGGTGGACTCCGCCAGACTCGCCGTCCAGCGCGCCGGCGAGGAGCGGGCGCGCGGATCCTACGCGGCCTCCGACGCCTTCTTCCCCTTCCCCGACGGCTTCCAGGTCCTGGCGGACGCGGGCGTGCGGGCGGTCGTGCAGCCCGGCGGCTCGGTCCGCGACGAGCAGGTGACCGAGGCGGCGAAGGCGGCGGGTGTGACGATGTACCTCACGGGCACCCGGCACTTCTTCCACTGAGGTGGACGCACGTCAGGCCGCGCCCCGGCGGGGGCGCGGCCTGCGGTGTGCGCGGGCCGGTCAGGCCCGTGGGCGGTTGAACCAGGCCGCCGACTCGGTGGAGGACAGCAGCACGACGCAGACGATGCCGAGCACCAGCCACAGCAGCCCGAGCGGCAGTGTGGCCAGGCCGACCAGCACCAGGACGGCCGACCAGACGATGCTCCAGATCCGCAGCCCGCCTCCGCCCTGCGGGAACTTCACGGCCAGCACGATGCCGACGATCGCGTGGAGCAGGAAGAAGACGAACAGCGCGTAGTAGACGCCGGTGCCCACGCCCAGATCGCCGTAGGCCTCCTCCAGATCGTCCTCGGCCGCGGCGAAGGTGACGATCGCCAGGAGCGAGAAGAGGGCCTGGAGCCCGCCGGCGACGAAGAAGATCATGCGGGACGAGCCGACCTTGCCCGGCATCGTCCCGGGGAGGCCCCCCGGGGGAGCCCGCCGGGCCGGGCGGCGGGGACAGCGGATGCTCCTCGGCACCGCCGAAGGGGCCGTGGTGCCCGCCGGGCGGGCCGCTCGTCCGCCCCGCGGAGGGCCGGTCGTACGGGTTCTTCCGGTAGGGCTCGTTCGGGGTGTTCGGGTCGGAGCTGCTCATGGCGTTCTCCTCCGGTTCCTCCGGGTTCTCCGGGCGGTCTGTGTGGTGACCGGACGCCGAGGGGACCGCGCCACTCCCTCAGGAACCACCCTTCCCCGTACCGGCCCGAGCATCCCCGGCGGACGCGGGTACGCGCCGGAACGGAGGAGGAACCGGCGGAGGGGATCTACTGCCGCTGCTTCACGACGACGCTGCTGATCACCTTGTCGGCGAAGGTCTGCTTCTTGTCGTCCCACAGCGGCCACAGGTAGCCGATGTAGCAGGCCGCGCCGTCCAGGATGTGCGCCAGCTTGCGCACGAAGGCCATGCCGAAGCCGAGCGGCTGCCCGTCGGCCTCCCGCAGCAGGCTGATCCTCAGTGCCTTCTTGCCCGGGGTCTGGCCGGTCCTGCCCTCCCTGTGGACCAGCCACAGCTGGCCGGCCAGGGAGAGCAGGACTCCGACGATGATCAGCGGCCAGGCGCCGCCGGGTATCTCGGCCGCGTTCCGCGCACAGACCGTGTCGCCGATCGGGCAGTTCCCGGCCGCGTCGATGAGGGCTCCGATGACCTGCGCGTAGCCGATGCCGATCAGGATCATCGGCACCAGGCCGACGATCAGGCTGTCCAGCAGGTACGCGCCCACCCGGGAGCCCCAGCCCGCGTACGGCGGCATGCCGCCGCCCCGGGGCTGCTGGGAGTGGGGGTAGTGGGAGGCGTACGCCCCGCCGGGCTGCTGGGGGTACTGGGGCTGCTGGGGGTACTGGGGGTACGCGCCCTGCGGCGGCGGGCCGTACGGGTCCTGCGGGTGGCTCATGAGCGTCTTCCTTACGCGCGGACGGGACGGGGACGGGCGGGGCCGAGGGATGTCCAGGGAGACGTCCGAAGGAACACCGCGGCGCCCCCGCGGCTCCGCTGCGTGAGGAACGGGTCGTACAGGAGTGTGCCCCCCCGTGCGCCGCACCCGTCGGCCCCCGCGGGTACGGCACCCGCGACCATGCTGGTGGGGGGCGGATGACGCTGTCCAGACAAGACGGAGGACTGTGGCGAATCCGCAACACCCGGGCTCCGCGGCCCCTGTGGAACAAGCCGCTCCGCGACACGGACGTCACTCTCCGTACCCGAGGAGTCGCGCGGTGCCGTGCGGTGCGGACGCGATTGGAGACCGGGTCCCCGTATCCGGGAGGATGGCCCCATGACCGCCCAGATTCTCGACGGCAAGGCCACCGCAGCCGCGATCAAGACCGAACTCGCCGCCCGCGTAGAAGCCCTGAAGGCGCGCGGCATCCAGCCCGGCCTGGGCACACTCCTGGTCGGCGACGACGTCGGCAGCCAGAAGTACGTCGCGGGCAAGCACCGCGACTGCGCCCAGGTGGGCATCGCCTCCATCCAGCGCGAGCTGCCCGGCACCGCCTCCCAGGAGGACATCGAGGCGGTCGTCCGCGAACTCAACGAGGACCCGGCCTGCACCGGGTACATCGTGCAGCTCCCGCTGCCGCGCGGGATCGACACCAACCGCGTCCTGGAGCTGATGGATCCGGGCAAGGACGCCGACGGGCTCCACCCGACGAACCTGGGCCGCCTGGTGCTCAACGAGCGGGCCCCGCTGCCGTGCACCCCCAACGGCATCGTCGAGCTGCTGCGCCGCCACAAGGTGGAGATCGACGGGGCGGACGTGGCCGTCGTCGGCCGCGGCATCACCGTCGGCCGCTCCATCGGACTGCTGCTCACCCGCCGCTCGGAGAACGCGACGGTGACCCTGTGCCACACCGGCACCCGGGACCTGGGGGAGCATCTGCGCCGGGCGGACATCGTGGTGGCGGCGGCCGGGGCGGCGCACCTGGTCCGTCCCGAGTACGTCAAGCCGGGCGCGGCCGTGCTGGACGTGGGCGTCAGCCGGGACGCGGTGACGGGGAAGATCGCCGGTGATGTGCACCCGGACGTCGCGGAGGTGGCCGGGTGGCTCTCGCCGAACCCCGGCGGCGTCGGCCCGATGACGCGGGCGATGCTGCTGGCCAACGTGGTGGAGGCGGCGGAGCGCGCCGCGGGTGCGGACCGTGTCGGCTGAGACGGGAACCGGGCGGACCGGGAAGGCCGGGCAGGCCGGAGGGACCGGGGGGAGTGACGGCGCCCGCGGGCGCCCCTCCCGGCGCTTCCCGCTGATCACCCGCGACACCGCCCGTCCCGAGGGGGGTGGGCGGGCGGCTCCCGGGGACGCCCCCGCGCCCGCGCGGCAGTGGCCGCTGCTGTGCGTGCTGGCCGGTACGGCCGCCGGTCTGCTGGTGACACTCGGTCACTTCCGGACGGGCCTGCTGACCGTCGGCCTCTCCCTGCTGGCCGGCGCCGTGCTGCGCTGGGCCGTGCCGTCGGTGGGGATGCTCGCGGTGCGCTCCCGCTTCACGGACGTGGTGACGTACGGCTTGCTGGGCACGGCGATCGTGCTGCTGGCACTGATGGCGCAGCCCGCACCCCTGCTGGAGATCCCCTTCCTGGAGGACATCGTCCACTTCACGATCCGCTGACCGGGCCGGGACCGCGGCCCCGGGGTGGACGCCGGCACACGAGGGGAGTCAGCCGAATCCGTACGGCATGACGGCGTGAATCCCGGGAAGGCGGTTCCCCGTACCCCCTCACGGGCACGGTACGTCCCCCCGCGGCCGCCCCCCCCGCCCCCCCCCCCCCGGCGGGCGGGCCCCCCCCCCCCGCTCCCCGGGACGGAGCCGTCGGATAGCCTGACGCCAGGTCTCTTGATGTAGAGATACGTTGGAGACCCAGCCGCCACTGTCAGGTAAACGGAGACCGCCATGACCCGCACTCCCGTCAATGTCACCGTCACCGGCGCCGCCGGCCAGATCGGCTACGCGCTGCTGTTCCGCATCGCCTCCGGTCAGCTGCTGGGCCCGGACGTGCCGGTCGCGCTGCGCCTCCTGGAGATCCCGCAGGGTCTCAAGGCCGCCGAGGGCACCGCGATGGAGCTGGACGACTGCGCCTTCCCGCTGCTCAGCGGCATCGAGATCACCGACGACCCGAACAAGGCGTTCGACGGCGCCAGCGTCGCGCTCCTGGTCGGCGCCCGCCCGCGCACCAAGGGCATGGAGCGCGGCGACCTGCTGGAGGCCAACGGCGGCATCTTCAAGCCGCAGGGCAGGGCCATCAACGACCACGCCGCGGACGACGTCAAGGTCCTGGTCGTGGGCAACCCGGCCAACACCAACGCCCTGATCGCCCAGGCCGCCGCCCCGGACGTACCGGCCGAGCGCTTCACCGCCATGACCCGCCTGGACCACAACCGGGCACTGTCGCAGCTCGCGAAGAAGACCGGCGCCCCGGTGTCGGAGATCCGCCGCCTCACCATCTGGGGCAACCACTCGGCCACCCAGTACCCGGACGTCTTCCACGCCGAGGTCGCGGGCAGGAACGCCGCCGAGGCCGTGAACGACGAGAAGTGGCTGGCCGAGGACTTCATCCCGACCGTCGCCAAGCGCGGCGCCGCCATCATCGAGGCCCGCGGCGCCTCCTCGGCCGCCTCCGCCGCCAACGCCGCCATCGACCACGTCCACACCTGGGTCAACGGCACCCCGGAGGGCGACTGGACCTCCATGGGCATCCCCTCGGACGGCTCCTACGGTGTCCCCGAGGGCCTGATCTCCTCCTTCCCGGTCACCTGCTCCGGCGGGAAGTACGAGATCGTCCAGGGCCTGGAGATCAACGAGTTCTCCCGGGCGCGCATCGACGCCTCCGTGAAGGAGCTGGAGGAGGAGCGCGAGGCCGTCCGCGGTCTCGGCCTCATCTGATCCGGACCCGCTCCGGAACCCCCGCGCACCGAAGGCCCCCGGCTCCCTCCGGCCGGGGGCCTTCGGCGTTCCGGGACGGGGCCGGGACGGGGCCGCTCCCCGTGCCCGTCCGAGTACGCCATGTGGTGACCGTAATGTCCTCCATATCCGCTCATCGCCTTAAAATCATTCACATAGAGCCCTGGTGATCATGGTTTCTCGTGTGAACCATGCCACTTGGCATGGATTAAAAGAATGAATTCCTCGGTACGGGGCATGGGACCGGGTCGCTCGGCCCGCCGGGCGGCAGGAGCACCATGTGAGGAAGGCAGTACGGAACGTGTCGGCAATCGAGACCACGCACATCGACGGGGAGTGGCGCCCCTCCCTCTCCGGAAGAACCAGGGAGGTCCTCGATCCCGCCGACGCGACGGTGCTCGCGGTCGTCTCCGAGGGCGGCGCCGAGGACGTCGACGCCGCCGTCGAGGCCGCCCGCCGCGCCTTCGACACCGGTGACTGGCCGCGCACCCCCGTCGCCGAGCGGGCGGCGCTGCTGCGGCGCACCGCCGACCTCCTCCAGCGGGACCGCGAGCAGATCGCGCTCACCGAGTCCATGGACACCGGCAAGACCATCGAGGAGGGCCGCGTCGACGTCGACGACGTCACCGCCGCCTTCCGCTACTTCGCCGACCAGGCCGTGAACAGCTCCGGCGGGCGCGTGGTGGACGCGGGCAGCCCGGATGTGCACAGCGTCGTCGTCCACGAACCGGTCGGCGTCTGCGCGCTGATCACCCCCTGGAACTACCCGCTGCTCCAGGCGAGCTGGAAGATCGCCCCGGCGCTGGCCGCGGGCAACACCTTCGTCGTCAAGCCCAGCGAGATCACCCCGCTGTCCACCGTCCACCTGATCCGGCTGCTGACCGAGGCCGGCCTGCCCGCGGGCGTGGCGGGCCTGGTCACCGGCGCGGGCGACCCGGTCGGCGCCCGGCTCGCGGAGCACCCCGGTGTGGACCTGGTCTCCTTCACCGGCGGCCTGGTCAGCGGCACCAAGGTGGCCGCCGCCGCGGCCGCCACGGTCAAGAAGGTCGCCCTGGAACTGGGCGGCAAGAACCCCAATGTCGTCTTCGCCGACGCCTGCGCCACCGAGGAGGGCTTCGACACCGCCGTCGACCAGGCCCTCAACGCCGCCTTCATCCACAGCGGGCAGGTCTGCTCGGCCGGCGGACGCCTCATCCTGGAGGAGTCCGTCCACGACCGCTTCGTCACCGAACTCGCCCGCCGCGCCCGCCGTATCCGGCTCGGCCGCGGCACCGAGCCCGGCGTCGAGTGCGGCCCGCTCGTCTCCCAGCGGCAGCTCGACAGGACCGAGGAGTACGTCGCCTCCGCGATCGCCGAGGGCGCCGTCGTGCGCTGCGGCGGGGAGCGCCCGGGGCCCTCCGACGCCCTCCCGGCCACCGGCTACTTCTACCCGCCGACCGTCCTGGACCGCTGCGACCGCACGATGCGCGTGGTGCGCGAGGAGGTCTTCGGCCCGGTTGTGACGGTGGAGACCTTCCACACCGAGGACGAGGCCGTGGCCCTGGCCAACGACACCGAGTACGGCCTGGCCGGCGCCGTCTTCTCCGCCGACTCCGCCCGCGCACGCCGGGTCGCCGCCCGGCTGCGCCACGGCACCGTGTGGATCAACGACTACCACCCCTACCTGCCGCAGGCGGAGTGGGGCGGCTTCGGCCGCTCCGGCGTGGGGCGCGAACTCGGCCCCTCCGGACTGGACGAGTACCGCGAGACCAAGCACGTCTACGAGAACCTGCGCCCCGCGCCGGTGCGCTGGTTCACCGGCTGACCGCGCCCCGGCGCCTCCACGCGCCCCTGCCCACTCCCGCGCATCCCTGACGCGACACCCCTGTAGGAGCACCACCTTCATGCCCAGCAACACCACCTACGACTACGTGGTGATCGGCGGTGGCACGGCCGGCTCGGTGATCGCCTCCCGGCTCGCCGAGGACCCCGGCACCACCGTCGCCCTCATCGAGGGCGGCCCCTCCGACATCGACCGCCCCGACGTACTGACCCTGCGCCGCTGGCTCGGCCTGCTCGGCGGCGACCTCGACTACGACTACCCCACCACCGAGCAGCCACGCGGCAACTCCCACATCCGGCACAGCCGGGCGCGCGTGCTCGGCGGCTGCTCCTCGCACAACACCCTGATCTCCTTCAAGCCGCTGCCCTCGGACTGGCAGGAGTGGGAGGACGCCGGGGCGAGCGGCTGGAACGCCATCGCGATGGAGCCCTACTACCACCGGCTGCGCAACAACATCGTCGCCGTCGACGAGAAGGACCGCAACGCCATCGCCCGCGACTTCGTCGACGCCGCGCGGGCGGCCCTCGGCGTACCGCGCGTGGAGGGCTTCAACGCCAGGCCGTTCACCGAGGGCGCCGGCTTCTTCGACCTCGCCTACCACCCGGAGGACAACAAGCGCTCCTCCGCCTCCGTCGCCTACCTCCATCCCCACATGGAGGCCGGGGACCGGCCCAACCTGGAGCTGTGGCTGGAGACCTGGGCGTACCGGCTCCGGTTCGGCGGGGACGACGGCCGCCGCGTCACCGGCGTCCACGTCCGCACCGCCGACGGCGAGGAGACGCCGGTGACCGCCCGGTGCGAGGTCGTGCTGTGCGCGGGAGCGGTGGACACCCCCAGGCTGCTGCTGCACTCCGGCGTCGGACCGGCCGCGGACCTGTCGGCCCTGGGCATCCCGGTCGTCCACGACCTGCCGGGCGTCGGCGAGAACCTGCTGGACCACCCCGAGTCGGTCATCGTCTGGGAGACCGACGGCCCCATCCCCGAGAACTCGGCGATGGACTCCGACGCGGGTCTGTTCGTCCGCCGGGACCCGGACTCGCCCGGCCCCGACCTGATGTTCCACTTCTACCAGATCCCCTTCACCGACAACCCCGAGCGGCTGGGCTACGAACGCCCCGCCCACGGCGTGTCGATGACCCCCAACATCCCCAAGCCCCGCAGCCGCGGCCGGCTCCACCTCACCAGCGCCGACCCCTCGGTCAAACCGGCCCTGGACTTCCGCTACTTCACCGACGCCGAGGACTACGACGCCCGCACCCTGGTCGACGGCATCCGCATCGCCCGCGAGATAGCCCGGGCCGCGCCGCTGGACTCCTGGCTGAAGCGGGAGGTCTGCCCAGGCCCGGACGTCACCTCCGACGAGGAGTTGAGCGAGTACGCACGCAAGGCCGCCCACACCGTCTACCACCCCGCCGGTACCTGCCGGATGGGCGCGGCCGACGACGAACTGGCCGTCGTGGATCCGAAGTTGCGCATCCGCGGCCTGGACGGCGTCCGCATCGCCGACGCCTCGGTCTTCCCCACCATCCCCGCCGTCAACCCCATGATCGGCGTGCTGATGGTCGGCGAGAAGGCCGCCGACCTGCTCCGCGACGACCGCCCCGAGACCGACGACCTGCCCGGCGGCGAGTCCGGCGGCGAGTCCGACGACACCACGACACCGGGAGGTGCCGCGTGACCGCAGCCCCAGCCAACCCCTCCGGCGCCCCCTCGACGCCGGACACCGCGACGCCGCGGGCCGGCGACCCGGTGTTCTCCGTCCGGAACTTGTGGAAGGTCTTCGGCCCCAGGGCCGGCCGCGTCCCCGGCGACGCCTCCCTGACCGGGCTGCCCGCGGCCGAGGTGCGCGAGCGCACCGGCTGCACCGCCGCCGTCCGCGACGTCTCCTTCGACGTCGCCCGCGGTGAGGTCTTCGTCGTCATGGGCCTGTCCGGCTCCGGCAAGTCCACCCTGGTGCGCTGCCTGACCCGGCTGATCGAACCCACCGCCGGCGCCCTCCACATCGACGGCGAGGACGTCCTGGCCATGGACCGGGCCCGGCTGCGGGAACTGCGCCGCACCCGCGCCGCCATGGTCTTCCAGCACTTCGGCCTGCTGCCGCACCGCACCGTCACCGACAACGTCGCCTACGGTCTGGAGATCCAGGGCATGGGCAGGGCCGAACGACGCGCCCGTGCCGCCGGGATGATCGAGAAGGTCGGCCTCGCCGGACTCGGCGAGCGCCGTCCCGGCCAGCTCTCCGGCGGCCAGCAGCAGCGCGTCGGCCTGGCCCGCGCGCTCGCCGTCGATCCCGAGGTCCTGCTGTTCGACGAGCCCTTCAGCGCACTGGACCCGCTGATCCGCCGCGACATGCAGGAGGAGGTCATCCGGCTCCACCGCGAGGAGGGCCGCACGATGGTCTTCATCACCCACGACCTGTCCGAGGCGCTGCGCATCGGCGACCGTATCGCGCTGATGCGGGACGGCGAGATCGTCCAGCTCGGCACCCCCGAGGAGATCGTCGCCGCCCCGGCCGACGACTACGTGCGCGACTTCGTCCGCGACGTGCCGCGCGAGCAGGTCATCTCCGTGCGCCGCGCGATGCGCCCGGCACTGGCCGGCGAGGCCGACACCGGTGTGGCCCTCGCCCCCGGCACGGTCGTCGCCGAGGCGATCGAGGCCGTGGCGCGCGGCGGCGAGCACGTCCGCGTGACGGAGGACGGCCGCACCCTCGGCGTCGTCGACCACGCCCGGCTGCTGGCCGTCGTCGCGGGCCTGGACCCGGACGCCGGACCGGCCCCGGACCCCGGCGGCTCCCATACCACCGGCGGGGAGGTGGCCGCCGTATGACGACCGCCACCCCCGCCCCCGCCTCCCGGACCCCGGAACCGGAGGACCGGCGCAAGCCCGGGAAGACCGAGCCCACCGCATCCGGCTCCGGACCGGGCCGGGCCGGACCGCCGGGCCGCCCCGGCCGCCCGGCCGCCCGAAGACTCCTCGTCCTCGCCCTCCTGGCCCTGGTGGCGATATCTCTCGCCGCCTCCGCATGGGGCAGCGGAAGCTGGCCGGACGCCCTGACCCTCGACGTCCGCCCACCGCTGGACGAACTGGACGCCTGGCTGGTCGACAACCGCGAGTCGCACTGGCTGTTCCTGTACTTCCTGCTGCACATCAGCAACAACGCGGTCCTGGCCGTCGACGGCGTCCTCGCCCTCCTCCAGGGACTCGGCTGGACGGGCGTGACGGCCGGCGCGGCCGCCCTCGCCTGGTTCGCCGGCGGCGCGGACCTCGGCCGCCGTGCCCTGCGCACCGCCGCGACCGCCCTGGGCACCTTCGCCGTGATCGGCCTGCTGGGCCTGTGGGCGCCCGCCATGGAGACCCTGGCGCTGATGACCGTCGCCGTCGCCGCCGCCGCGCTGACCGGCGCGGCGCTCGGCCTGGCCGCCGGACTCTCCGGCCGCTGCGAGCGGCTGCTGCGCCCGGTGTTCGACACCATGCAGGTGATGCCGGCGTTCGCCTACCTGCTGCCGTTCGTGCTCCTCTTCGGCATCGGCACGCCCTCGGCCCTGGTCGCCACCGTCATCTACGCGGCACCGCCCATGGCCCGCCTCACCTCGCTCGGCCTGCGCGGCGCCGACCCGGCCGCGCTGGAGGCCTCCGCCTCGCTGGGCGCGAACGCCTGGCAGCGGCTGGTCACGGCCCGGCTGCCGCTGGCCCGCCGGCAGATGCTGCTGGGGCTGAACCAGACCATCATGATGTGCCTGTCGATGGTCGTCCTCGCCTCGGTCATCGGCGCGGGCGGCCTGGGCGACGAGGTCTTCACCGCCCTGTCGCGGGTGGACGTCGGCCAGGCGCTCGGCCCCGGCATCGCCATCGTGCTCATCGCGATCTGGCTGGACCGCACCACCGCCGCCGCCGGCGCGCGCCTGGACGACGCCTCGGCCCCCGTGAGCCGGAAGCGCGCCTGGACGGTGCGGGCCGCCGCCGCGGCCCTCGTCGCCGCCGCCTCGGCGGCCGGCTCGGCCGCCCTGGGACGGCAGTGGCCCGAGCCGTGGACCGTGAGCATCTCCGCCCCGGTCAACACCGCCGTCGACTGGATCACCGACAACCTCGGCTCCGGCATCCCCCTGGTCGGCGGCACCGTCACCTGGTCGGAGAACTTCGCCCGCTGGGTGCTCAACCCGCTGCGCGACGGACTCCAGGGCGCCCCCTGGTGGCTGCTGCTCCTGACCGCCGCCGCCCTCGCCCTGCTGACGGGCACCTGGCGCACCGCCGCGACCGCCGTGGCCGCGCTGGCGGCGATCGGCGCGATGGGCCTGTGGCCCGCCTCGCTCAACACCCTCTCCCAGGTGCTCGCCGCACTGGTGGTCACCCTGCCGCCGGGCGTCGCGATCGGCGTCCTGGCCGCCCGGGTGCCCTGGGTGGACCGGGCCGTCCGGCCGGTGCTCGACGTGATGCAGACGATGCCGCAGTTCATCTACCTCATCCCGGTGGTGGCGCTGTTCAACGTCGGCCGCACCGCCGCGATCATCGCCGCCGTGGTCTACGCGCTGCCCGCGGTCATCCGCATCACCGCCCAGGGCGTCCGGGAGACCGACACCGGCGCACTGGAGGCCGCCCGCTCCATGGGCGCCTCCACCGGCCAGCAGCTGCGCCACGTCCAGCTCCCGCTGGCCCGGCCCGCCCTGCTGCTGGCCGTCAACCAGGGGGTCGTCCTCGTCCTGGCCATCGTCGTCATCGGCGGCCTGGTGGGCGGCGGCGCGCTCGGCTACGACGTCGTCTACGGCCTGCAGAAGAGCGAACTGGGCATCGGCCTGACCGCCGGCGCGGCGATCGTCTGCCTCGGCGTGCTCCTGGACCGCGTCACCCAGCCCACCGCGGCCCCCCGCGACCGGCACTGACCCGGCCTTCCAATCCCACCCCCCTTTCCGTACGAAAGAAGGAACCGTTCCCCATGCACAGCAAGCGGATACGCACCGCCCTGGCCACCGGATCGGCCGTCCTCGGCCTGGCCGCGCTCAGCGCCTGCGGCGCCGCCGACACCGGCGCCTCCACCTCCTCCGGCGGCGGCGACACCGTCACCATCGCCGTCCCCTCCTGGGTCGGCGCCGAGGCCAACGCGGCCGTCGCCAAGCACGTCCTGGAGCAGGAGCTGGACGTCAAGGCCAAGCTCCAGCAGATGGACGAGCCGGTCGCCTGGGACGCGCTCGACAGCGGCAAGATCGACGCGATCCTGGAGGACTGGGGCGGCGTCCCCAAGAAGGAGAAGCGCTACGTCGAGGAGCGCAAGACGGTCGTGGAGGCCGGCGACCTCGGGGTGACCGGCCACATCGGCTGGTTCGTGCCCAAGTACTTCGCGGACGAGAACCCCGACGTCACCGACTGGAAGAACCTCAACAAGTACGCCGACGAGTTCAAGACCACCGAGAGCGGCGGCAAGGGCCAGCTCCTGGAGGGCTCGCCGTCGTACACCACCAACGACGACGCCATCATCAAGAACCTCGACCTGGACCTGAAGACGGTCTACGCGGGCAGCGAGGCCGCCCAGATCACCCAGATCAAGAAGTACGTCAAGGAGAAGAAGCCCTTCCTGACGTACTGGTGGACGCCGCAGTGGCTGAACGCCGAGATCGACTTCGTCGAGGTGAAGCTGCCCGAGTACACCGAGGGCTGCGACGCCGACCCCGAGAAGGTCGCCTGCGCCTACCCCAACACCCCGCTGCAGAAGTACCTCAACGCCGACTTCGTCGAGGACGGCGGCGACGCCGCGCAGTTCCTGAAGAACTTCAACTGGTCGACCGAGCAGCAGAACCAGGTCGCCAAGTGGATCGCCGGCGACGGCATGTCCTCGGAGGACGCGGCGGCCAAGTGGGTCGAGGAGAACAAGTCCACCTGGGAGAAGTGGCTCCCGTAAGGAGCCGGCCGCCCCGCAGGGGGCGGCCCCACGGCCACGGGCCCCGCACCCCCCTAGCCGTGCGGGCCCCGCCCCGGTCTTAGGC
>NZ_JBXUOY010000110.1:0-15357 GCF_057196705.1 Streptomyces sp. ATLC9
GCGGCCACCCCCGAGAGCTCGGCCGGGGCGCGGGCGGCGGCGCGGGCCGCCGTACGCCAGGCCGTACGCGAGACCCACCGCACAGCCGCCGCCGCTGAGCGCGGCGCCGGGACGGACGACCCGACGGCCCTGACCGCGGCCGGCGAGCTGCCGGTGGAGGAGGCGGTGGAGGAGGCGGAACCCGCGCCCGCCACCGAGCCCGCCGGGCGCGGGGAGCCGCGCACCCCGCAGGTGGGCTGGGGCGCGGACATGGGCACCCCCACCACCCTCGTCCTGCTGCGCCACGGCGAGACCCCGCTCACCCCCCTCAAACGGTTCTCCGGCAGCGGCGGCACCGACCCGGAGCTGTCGGCCGCCGGGCTGCGCCAGGCCGAGGCGGCCGCCTCGGCCCTCGCGGCCCGCGGCACCGTCCAGCAGGTGATCAGCTCGCCGCTGGTGCGCTGCCGCCGGACCGCGCGGGCGGTCGCCGACCGGCTGGGGCTGGGGGTCGAGGTCGAGCACGACCTGCGCGAGGCCGACTTCGGCGCCTGGGAGGGGCTGACCTTCGCCGAGGTGCGCGAACGGTACCCCGACGACCTGGACGCCTGGCTGGCCTCGCCCGAGGCCGCGCCCACCGGCGGGGAGTCCTTCGCCTCCGTCATCCGCCGCGTCGAGGCCGCCCGCGACCGGATCCTGGCCCGCCACGCCGGCCGCACGGTGCTGCTGGTCACCCATGTCACACCGGTCAAGGTGCTGGCGTGCGCGGCCCTGGGCGCACCGCCCGAGGCGCTGTTCCGCATGGAGCTGTCGGCGGCCTCGCTGTCGGCGGTGGCGTACTACGCGGACGGCAACGCCTCGCTGCGGCTGCTCAACGACACCGGTCACCTGCGCTGACGCCTCCGCCGCCCGTACCGCCGGCGCTCGCGGGGGCGTCCGTACCCGCGCCCAGCCGGGCCGCCTCGCGGGCCAGACGCTCGATCCGGCCCCAGTCCCGCGCCTGCACCGCCTCCGGCGGCAGCATCCAACTGCCGCCCACACAGGGCACGTTGGGCAGTGCCAGATAGTCCACCGCCGAATCCGGCCCGAGACCGCCGGTCGGGCAGAACCGGGCCCGGGGCAGCGGCGAGGCCAGCGCCCGCAGATACGCCGGTCCGCCCGCCGCCCGGGCCGGGAAGAACTTCATCTCCGTCACCCCGCGCTCCAGCAGCGCCATGACCTCCGAGGCGGTCGAGGCCCCCGGCAGCAGCGGCAGACCCGTCTCCCGCGCCGCCGCCAGCAGCCGGTCCGTCCAGCCGGGGCTGACCAGGAAGCGGGCGCCGGCCTCCCGGGCCGCCACCGCCTGCTCCGGGGTGAGCACCGTGCCCGCGCCGACCACGGCCCGCGGCACCTCCGCCGCGACCCGGCGCACCGCCTCCAGCGCGTCCGCCGTCCGCAGCGTGATCTCCACCCCGCGCAGCCCGCCGGCCACCAGCGCCCGCGCCAGGGGCACGGCATCGGCCGGGGCGGCCCCGCCGCCGAGGACGACCACCGGCAGTACGGGGCCCAGGGCGAGCACGGAGGGCAGGGGTGCGGGCGGTGCGGGCGCGTCTGTCATGGCGGCCATCCTGCCCACCCCGCTCACGCGCCGCAACGCCCGTTGCGCACCCTGCAATGAGTCAGAGTTCGGTGACCACCACGTCCAGCCGCCACGGCGTCCCGCCCTTCGCCGGAGGCTCCGCCTCCACCGCGTACCCCAGGCCGCGCAGCGCCTCGGCCAGCTCCGCCGGGCCGCCCGGCTCGGCGCCCTCGCGCAGCAGCGCGCGCACCATCCGTCCCTTGGTGGCCTTGTTGAAGTGGCTGACCACCGACCGCTTCTCCACACCGCCGACGGTCCTGGACTGGAGCACCCGCACCGTCGCCGTCCGTTCGGCGAGAGCGCCCTTCGGCTTCCACATCGACCCGTACGCCGCCGACCGCAGATCCAGCACCGGCCCCTCACCCGCCGCCTTCGGCAGCACCGACTCCAGCGGCTCCCGCCAGTACCGGCCCAGCGGCCCCAGCGCCGGCAGCCGCACCCCGCCCGGGCAGCGGTAGGGCGCGATCGGGTCACCGATCCGCACCGCGCCCCACAGCCCCGAGAACACCAGCAGCCACCGCCCGGCCCGCTCCCGCGCCGCCGCGTCCAGCGTGGCCAGGTCCAGCGCGTCGTAGAGTACGCCGGTGTAGACCTCGCCGGCGGGGCGCGTCGGGGCCGTCCGCAGTCCCGCGTTCCTCGCCACCTCGCCGCGCAGGCCCTCGCTCAGCCCGAGCACCTCGCGCGCCTTGTCCTCGTCGGCCGAGCACAGCTCCACCAGTTCCGCCAGCACCGCCTCCCGCGCGGCCGTCAGCCCCGGCAGCGACATCGCCCCCGGGTCGAGCGCGGGGCCGGACGCCCCGGCGGCCTTCCCCTCGGACGGTGGCAGCAGTACGAGCACGGCGGTTCTCCTCACAAGGTGGTGCGCGCGCCGGAACACGATCCTGCGCACCGGCGCCACAGCAGCGTATGCGCCCCGCTCACCCGGCCGCCCCGCCGCCCGGCCGGGCATCGGTTCCGCCGGGCGCGGTACCCGGCGCGGCGTGAACCCTCTCCAGCACGGCCGGAAGGCCCACAGCGGTGTTCTCCCGCCCACCGCTGTGGGCGTGGCCGACCGCCGGAGGCGCCGTCGCCCTGGCCGCCGCGATCCTCCTGGAGCGGTTCCGGCCCCGGCCCGGAACCGGCCCGGCCAACCTCTGGCCGGGCGGCCACGAGCCGGCCTCCTCGACGCCTCCGCCGACCGCAGCGGCGAGACGCGCTCGGTGTGACGGCACGGTGTGACGGCCGGCGGGTCGGCGCCGCGGCCCGGCGTGGAAGCCAGGCATACGGGCCCGCCGGAGGGGCACCCGCCCGCGGAGCGAAGCACCCGGTATGTCCGGAAGGGCGGGTTATCCCTCCTTGCGGGCACCGGACACCGATCCACGAGGCCGCCCGGACGACGGCCGGGCGGCCGGGAAGCGGGGACACCATGGCCAAGGAGAACCAGAGCCGCGACGAGCGCCTGGCGGAGATCGCCCGGGAGCGCAACCGCCACCTGTCGGGGGAGACCGCCAGGGGCCGCGTCGACCCGGCCGCCGCCGGGGGACGGGTCCGGGAGGAGGACACCTCCCGCGAGACGGACGCTCCGAAGAAGGGGAGGGGGAACGTCCGGGGCACCGAGGGCATGCCGCGCTCCGGCGCGGACCTCGGCGACCGCGGCACCGGAGGCGAGGCCGCCCGGGAGGCGATCGGAGCCGACCCCGCCAAGTCCGGCGGCGAGGTGGAGGACCGCAGCACGGGGAAGTCCACCCGTGAGGAGACGCTCGGCGACGAGGGGAAGTCCTGACGGACACCCCGGGTCCCGGCGGCGGGGCCGCCCGCCCGCCCCCCCCCGCCCCCGGCCCCCCCCCCCCCCCGCGGCGCCCCCCCCCCCCGGCGCGGGTGGTGACAGCCGCCGACGCGGCCGGCTCGCCGATCCTCATGGCGGGAGTGGACACCTCGACGCCGCGGCAGGGTCGAGGCGCGGTCCGCGCCGCCCGCGGCGGCGGGATAGCATGGGCGGCACGGCAGACGAGTCGTGCGGGCGGTCGCGGCGCGGACCCTTCCGGGGTGAGCGTCGAGGAACGTCCGGGCTCCACAGGGCAGGGTGGTGGGTAACGCCCACCCGGGGTGACCCGCGGGAAAGTGCCACAGAAAACAGACCGCCGGGGGCCTCACCGCCCCCGGTAAGGGTGAAACGGTGGTGTAAGAGACCACCAGCGCCCAGGGTGACCTGGGCGGCTCGGTAAACCCCACCCGGAGCAAGGTCAAGAGGGGACGTCGCCCCACGGGGAAGACGGCCCTGCGCGGATGTCCGAGGGCGGCCCGCCCGAGTCCGCGGGTAGACCGCACGAGGCCGGTGGCGACACCGGTCCCAGATGGATGGCCGCCTCCCGGCGGGCCGCGAGGCCCACCGGAGACAGAACCCGGCGTACAGCACGGCTCGTCTGCCGCCGACCGTTCCGGCCCGCCGCAGCCCCCGCCTCCCGCGCCCCGGTCGCCGTCCGCGAACAGGTGCCGGTCGCCGGGGTGGAGGAAGACCTGAGCGACGGTGCCCTCCACCCGTACGAGGCGGCGGCTGTGCCGGGGCGGGCGCCGGTGGTTAGGCTGAGCGCCTGTCACATCTGATGTGCACCACTCGGGTCCGGGGGGACGGGGCGGAATGGACGACCAGCTTCGACGGCTGCACGAGTTGGCGAAGGCATCGCCCAACTTCGGGATGCTGTACACGCACCAGCCGCTGCTGGCGCTCTACGGCTCCCAGGCCGAACTGAACGTGTTCACCAACCCGAACGCCGCGTCGGTCAGCGCCCGGCAGTTCGGCGAGGTGCTGGCCGAGGAACTGGTACGGCGGACCGGCATCAGGGTGGAGGGCACGCGGCAGGTCGACCGCCTGCGGGCACTGGCCACCCTGGGCGCCCTGACGCCCCCGGTGCGCAGAGCCTTCGACGAACTGCGGCTGAGCGGGAACCAGGCCGTGCATGATCACCTCTTCGACACCTCGGCCGCGCTGTCCTCGGTCCGGCTCTGCTGGGAGCTGGGCGTCTTCTTCGACCGGGCGCTCACGGGCTCGCGCACGGTACGGGCCTTCGTGCCGCCGGCGATGCCGGAGAAGGTGGCGGATCCGGCCGAGGCGGCCGAACTGCGCAGGACGCTGGACCGGCACCGGGACACGCTCGCCCAGTCCCGGATCCGGCTGAGCGAGACCGAGAACCGACTGGAGGCCGAGCGGCGGGCCCGCGCGGAAGCCGAGGCGCTCATGGCCAGCGCCCGGCAGTCCCGGAACGCGCTGGCCTCGCGGCTGGAGCAGCTCCAGGCGCAGATCGAGGAACTGCGCAAGGCGCAGCAGGCCGAGTACGAGCGGGACCGCAGGCAGCCCCGCCGGATCGCCGCCTCGGCCCGGGAGGCGATCGTCGAGCGGGCCAAGCGCCCGGCCCCGCTCAACGAGGTCCAGGCCCGGGTGCGCATCGACGCGCTCCTGAAGGCGGCCGGCTGGCTCGTCCAGGACCGCGCCGACCTCAACCCCCTGGCCGGCCGCGGAGTGGCCGTGCGGGAGTTCACCCTGGCCACCGGCCGCGCCGACTACGTCCTCTACGTCGACCAGCGCATCGTCGGCGTCATCGAGGCCAAGCGCGAGGGCTCCCACCTCAGCGGCGCGCTGTCGCAGAACGAGCGGTACGCCCGGGGCGTCCACCGGGACTACGCGCTGAGCGTGTGGCGCCGCGACGAGCCCTTCGCCTTCCGCTACGCCACCACCGGCACGGAGACGTACTTCGTCAACCGGCTCGACCCGGAGGCGCGCTCGCGCGAGGTGTTCGCCTTCCACCGCCCCGAGACGATCGCGGAGTGGATGCGCCGCGCGGACGAAGCCGGTGCCGGGGGCGCCACCTTCCGGGCCGCGCTGAAGGAGCGGATGCCGGTCCTGGAGCCCCACGGGCTGCGCCGGGCGCAGTTCGACGCGATCCGGAACCTGGAGGCGTCGCTCGCACAGGACCGCCCGCGGGCGCTGATCCAGATGGCCACCGGCGCGGGCAAGACCTACACCGCCGTCACCGCCACCCACCGCCTGCTCAGACACGCCGGGGCCAGGCGGGTGCTGTTCCTGGTGGACCGCAACAACCTGGGACGGCAGGCGCTGGGCGAGTTCCGCCGCTACCGGACGCCGGACGAGAACCGCGCCTTCACCGACGTCTACAACGTCGACCGCCTCGGCGCCGCCGGGATCCAGCAGACCTCGGCGGTGGTGGTGTGCACCATCCAGAAGATGTACTCCCTGCTCAAGGGCGAGCCGCTGACCGACGACGACGCGGCCGAGGACGAGAGGGAGGCCGTCGGGGGCGAGCGGAGCGGGAAGGCCGGGAAGGCCGGGAAGGCCGGGTCGGAGACGGAAGCCCCCGACGACGCGTACTCGCTGAGCGCCCCCGTGGCGGTGGAGTACCAGCCCGGCGTGCCGATCGAGTCCTTCGACGTGATCGTCGTGGACGAGTGCCACCGCTCCATCTACGGCCTGTGGCGCGCGGTCCTGGAGTACTTCGACGCCCACCTGGTGGGCCTGACCGCGACACCGACGCCGCAGACCAAGGGGTTCTTCGACAACAACCTCGTCTCCGAGTACACCTTCGAGCAGGCCGTCGCCGACGGTGTGAACGTCGACTTCGACATCGTCCGTGTCAGCACCGACCTGCGCGAGGAGGGCGGCGCCACGATCGAGGCCGGCACCACCGTCCGCGTCCGCGACCGCAGGACCCGCGCACAGCGCTACGAGGAACTCGAGAACGACTTCGAGTACACCACCCGGGAACTGGGCCGCTCGGTGATCACGGAGGACGAGATCCGCCAGGTCCTCACCCTCTACCGGAACACCTGGCCGCGCTGGTTCCCCGGCCGCGCCGAGGTCCCCAAGACGCTGGTCTTCGCGGTGGGGGAGGACCACGCCGAGGAGGTGCTGAAGCAGGTCAAGGAGGTCTTCGGGCGGGGGGACGACTTCGCCAAGAAGATCACCTACAGGTCGCGGCAGAACGGCGACAACCCCGACGACCTCATCAACGACCTCCGCAACTCCCCGCGCCTGCGCGTCGCCGTGACCGTGGACATGATCGCCACCGGTACCGACGTGAAGGCCCTGGAGTGCGTGATCTTCCTGCGGTCGGTGCGGAGCCCGGTGCTGTTCGAGCAGATGAAGGGCCGAGGCGCCCGTTCCATCGACCCCGACGAGCTGCGTGCCGTCACCCCGGAGGCGGCCGCCGACCTGGTCAAGGACCGTTTCGTCCTGGTCGACGCGGTCGGGGTCACCGACTCCCCGCTCGTGGACGCCCGCCCGCTGATGCCGGCCGGCGACCGGCAGGTCTCGCTGCACAAGCTCCTCGACAAGACCGCCGCGCTCTCCCTGAGCACCGACGAGGCCGAGACCCTGGCCCGGCGCCTGGCCCGTGTCGACCGGCAGCTCACCGACGGCGAACGCGCGCGCGTCGCGGAGGTCGGCAAGGGCACGACCCTCACCGAGCTGACCCGCTCCCTGACCGACGCCGTCGACGTCGACCGGCAGGACGCGGCCCTGAGGGAGGGCGGCGAGCGGGCCGCGCGGAAGCTCGTCACCGACGCGATCGCCCCGCTCACCGGCAACCCCGAGCTGCGGAAGCTGATCGTCGAGATCCGCCACCGGCAGGACCTCACCTATGACGAGACCACCGCCGTCACCGTCACCGGCACCGTCGAGGTGGACCGCGCCGAACGCGCCCGCCAGGAACTGGCCGAGTGGGAACGGGTCGTCACCAGGGCGGAGAGGGACCGCAACGCCGCTGTCCAGATCGCCCTCGGCTCCGGCAGCGGCTCCCGCTCGGTGGCCGAGAAGCGGGCGGCGCTCCAGGAGCTGGCGGGCACGATCCAGGCCGGGAAGCGGGCGTGGACGCCGACCATACTGTGGCAGCACTACGAGGAACTCGGCCGCGCCGCCGCCCATCCCGGCCGGGAGACCGGACTGGGCGACCTCATCGCGCTGATCCGCTACGAGCTGGGCGCCGATGACCAGTTACGGCCCTACCGTACTGTTGTCGAGGAGCGCTTCCAGGGCTGGCTGCTGCGGCAGCGGCAGACGGGCGTGGAGTTCACCGACGACCAGCTGTGGTGGCTGGAACGGATTCGCGACGCGATCGCGAGCGACGTGGGCATCGAGTCCAAGGAGCTCGACATCGAACCGTTCAGCGCCTACGGCGGCCGCATCGGCTTCACCCACGCCTTCGGCGGCAGGACCCGGGCGCAGGAACTGTTGGGCGAACTGAACCAGGAACTGGCTTGAACGACACGGAACTTCCGGCCGGGTGGGAATGGGTCGAGCTTGGTGACCTTGCTGACTCCGTCAAGAACGGCATGTACGTCTCTCGCCCTGGTGTAGAGCCGAATGGTGTGCCAATCCTGCGTATCAGTGCCGTACGTCCCATGAAGTTGAATACCTCAGATCTCCGATACACAGGGATGAGCTTTCGCGATGTGTGTGATCGCGATGGTTTGGCCAGGCCAGGAGACTTGCTGTTCACTCGTTACAACGGAAACTCAGAGTTTGTGGCAGCGTGCGCTCGAGTGCCGGATGGTGTAGAAGGTTTTGCTTACCCGGATAAACTTATCCGAGTGGTGATTTCTGGACGCTATGCAGACAGTCGATTTATCGGCTATGTGTGCGCCTGGGAGGGGGTTCGCGCGCAGATCCGGAAAGTGGTAAAAACTACAGCTGGGCAAGCTGGAATCTCGGGTTCTTCGTTGAAGCGAATTCGCCTTCCGCTTCCGCCATTTCCGGAACAGCAGCGCATTGTGGAGATCCTGGAGTCGCATCTAGAGCGCATCGAGCGAGCCTCAAGCTCGCTTGCCACTGCTGCAGCACGTTCCAAGGTGCTCACGCACAGACTGATGTCTGTGCAGTTCGGTGCTCGCGAGCATACAGTGGTCGAGTTGCGCGATATTGCGGATGTTCGGCTGGGGCGGCAACGGTCTCCCAAGAACCACTCGGGTAGTCAGATGCGCCCATACATTCGCGCTGCGAACGTTGGGTGGGCTGGGCTCAAGTTGGACGACGTGAAGGAGATGAACTTCACGGACCGTGAGCTTGATGTGTACAGACTTCGCCCGAAAGATATCGTTCTTAGCGAGGCATCGGGGAGCCCTGGAGAGGTGGGGAAACCGGCGATCTGGAACGGTGAGATCGAGGACTGTTGCTTCCAGAACACGCTGATTCGTGTTCGCCCCACAGGGGTGCATCCAGAATATCTCTTTAACTTTCTTCGTTGTGCCGCGCTCCGTGGGGATTTCCGCAGTGGAGCCAGGGGGGTTGGAATTCACCACCTTGGGGCTGCAAAGATCTCGCGATGGCCGATTCCTCTTCCTTCCGAAGAGGATCAGTTGAAAACTTCCAAAGTCATCGAAGAGCAGATTTCTGCGCTTTCTGCCGCCTCCTCAGCGATCCAGGCCGCTGGTACGGTGCCCCTGAAGGCTTCAACCCTCCGTAGTTCCCTCTTTCGCCGGGCCTTCACCGGCCAGTTGGCCCCCCAGGACCCCGACGACGAGCCGGCCTCCGTGCTGCTCGAACGGATTCGGGCCGAGCGGGCGGCTCAGCCCAAGCCGAAGCGCACACGCAGGGCCGCGCCGCGCAAGACCTCCACCGCCCCGGCTCCGGAGCCGACCTCCGCGCCCCGCACCTCCACCCAGCAGGAGCTCCCGCTGTGACCGCCGTCGCCGACACCCCCGCCACCGAGCCGAACCCCGAGGTCCGGGCACAGGCGTCCGCGCAGACCAACGCGCTGGTCGCGAAGCTGTGGAACTACTGCAACGTCCTCCGCGACAACGGCCTGTCCACCATCGACTACGTCGAACAGCTCTCCTATCTGCTGTTCCTGAAGATGGTCGACGAACTGGCCGAGGAGGCGTGGGACGACGACGAGATCACACAGATCGTCCCGCCCGAGTACAGCTGGAAGTCCCTGGTCACCAAGCGCGGTGTCGAGCTTGAGCGGCACTACCGCGACATCCTCGACAACCTCGGCCGCCGCCCCGGCACGACGATCGGGACGATCTTCGCCGAGGCGCAGAACCGCATCACCAAGCCCGCCCTGCTGGAGAAGCTGGTCATCGAGCTGATCGGCAGGGAGCAGTGGACCGTCAAGGGCACGGACCTCAAGGGCGACGCCTACGAGGGCCTGCTCAGCAAGGGCGCATCCGACACCAAGACCGGCGCCGGCCAGTACTTCACCCCCCGCGCGCTGATCGACGCGATCGTCGACGTCATGCAGCCCACGCCGGACGACACCATCGCCGACCCGGCCTGCGGCACCGGCGGCTTCCTGATCGCCGCGCACACCTACCTGCGCAAGCACCACATGCGGGACCTCGACACAGCCAAGCGCGCCGAGTTGCAGCAGGGCAAGCACATCCACGGCAACGAGCTGGTCACCGGCACCGCCCGTCTCGCGGCGATGAACATGCTGCTGCACGGCATCGGCACCAGCGACGGCCGCAGCCTCGTCAGCGTCGGCGACGCCCTCGCGAAGAAGCCCAGCGGCCGTCACGCGACCCTGGTCCTCGCGAACCCTCCCTTCGGACGGAAGTCCGCGATCACCGTGATCGGGCAGGACGGCACGGTGGAGAAGGAGGACGTCGAGTACGACCGCGACGACTTCACCGCCACCACGACCAACAAGCAGCTCAACTTCCTCCAGCACATCATGTCGCTGACGGCCGTCGGCGGACGCGCCGCCGTCGTCCTGCCGGACAACGTGCTGTTCGAGGGCGGGGCCGGTGAGAAGATCCGCCGCCGGCTGCTCGACGAGTTCGACCTGCACACGATCCTGCGCCTGCCCACGGGCATCTGGTACGCGCCGGGCGTCAAGGCGAACGTCCTGTTCTTCGAGAAGAAGTCCCCGCGCGCGGACGGGAAGCCCCACACCGCCCGCACCTGGATCTACGACTTCCGCACCGGTCGGCACTTCACGCTGAAGAAGCGCCCGATGACCCGGGCCCACCTGGACGAGTTCGTCACCGCCTACCGTCCCGGCGAGCCGCGCGAGAGCCGGATTCCCTCGGAGTCGCCGGAAGGGCCCTGGCGGGTCTTCGAGTACGACGACCTGATCAAACGGGACAAGGTCAACCTCGACATCACGTGGATGAAGGACCCCGCACTCGAGGACGCGGACAGCGACCTCGCCCCCGAGGAGATCGCGCAGGAGATCGTCCAGGATCTCCAGGCAGCCCTCAACGAGTTCAAGGCCATCGCCGAGGCGCTCGGGGGAGAGGTCGTGGACGGGGGAGAGGCGGAGTAGGGAACGGTCAGTCAGGCAGCGGCAGTTCGGCGAGCATCACCGCGAAGAGCGGGGAGTCCGCGAAGGGCTGCTGCTCGCCGACCTTACGGTAACCCCACGACTCGTACAGGGCCTGCACCTTGGGGCGCCTGACGTCCACGGAGAGGACGGCCAGGTCCTCCTCGCGCTTCGCCAGCAGCCCGTGGTGCAGGAGCCGGGAGGCGCCGGTCTTGCGCCAGCGCGGGCGCACCATCAGCTCCGAGAGGGCGAACGTGCGGGACGCCTCGGGAGCCGGGTCCAGGAACTCCCGCCACCACTCGCGGCCGGGGGTGGAGGGAGCGCCGTACGCGTAGCCCACCGGCTCCTCGTCGTCGTAGCCGATCAGGCAGGAGAAACCGGGATTGCCGCCCCAGTGGTCCACGAACCAGGGGAAGCGCTGGACGAACGGGTCGTCCAGGCGGTCCGCGTAGGCGTCGGCATGTACGTCCAGAAGGGTCTGCCGGATGTCGGGCAGGTCCTCGTGGACGTAGTGGCGCAGGTCCAGACCGGCGATGATCGTCATACGAGGGTCCATTCGTTGCGGTGGCGGTCGACCCACTCCCGCGCGGCGGCGGAGTCGGGGGCGATGGTGATCAGGTCGCGGTGGAAGTCGCCGAGAAGGGAACGCATCCTGCCGGGGAGGGGGTCGCCTTCCATCAGGTCGAAGACGGTCTCAGCTGTAGCGCATGCCTGCTCGGCATCGTGTTGGTGGAGTTGGGCCAGGGCGAGCTGCGCCGTTTCCATGCCCCGGTTGCGGCGGAATTGGGCAGGGGTGACGGCCAGGGACTTGTGAGAGGCGGCTTCGGCCTTGTGCGGAGCGCCCAGGCGGTTGTGAACGATCGCGGAAAGCCCGTGCAGTTCTCCGGGACCGTAGAAGCTGGCCCAGTTCGGGCGAGGTTTGTTCGGGGATGCCTTGGAGAGGGCTTCCCAGGCGTACCCCAGGGACCGCAGGGCGGCCTGCCGGTCGCCCAGGCAGGAATGGCCGATCGCGGTGCGGGCATGGCCGAGTGAGGCGAAGAATGGGTCGCGCCGGGCGGTGGTGGTGGTCTGGATCGCGTGCGCGGCATCCACAGCCTGCGTGTAGTCCCCGCGCTGACGAGCCAGCATCGCGTACAAGTTCCACACCTTCAGTTCCGCGGTGTGGCTCTTGGACATCCGTGACAGGTACAGCGCGCGGTCCAGATACCGCTGAGCGTGCTCGGGGTGGCGGGCGTCGATCGCGGACCAGGCGGCAGCCGCCGTGTAGTCGGCCGCCACGCCGAACAGGCGTTGCCGGATGCGCTGGGATGCTGCCCGCTCCTGCAACCTCAGCGCCTGGCCGGCGCTGGACAGTGCCGCGCGTTCCAGGCCGTCGTGCCCGCCCCGGGACTGGTCCAGAGTGGTCAGGGCCTCCAGGCCCTCGCGCAGCCGGATCACGTCGGAGGTGCCGACGGAGGACGGCCGGGAGGCGGCGACCAGGGGGACGGCTGCGGCGGTCGTCCCGGTGGTGGCGGTGAGGAAGTGACGGCGTCGCACGGGATCCTCCTGCGGTGGTGGGAGTGCGGTGTCCTGCCTGCCCGCCGGGGGTGTGAAGCCCAACTCCTCGACGGCGCGACCGAACACCGCTTCCAAAGCCTGCCTCTGCCGAGCATGCGGCCAAACCGTCTTTCCGGCCAGCCAGTTGCGCACCGTCCGGTCGCTGACGGTGCCCTCGTGCCCGTCGGCGCGCAGCCGGAGGTTGACGGCCTCGGCCAACTCCTCCTGGGTGAGGCCCGCTTCGAGCATGCGACTTCTGAGGTCCTGGTTCCTCTGCACTGACTCAGAGTAGCCATTCGGAGGCACTGAGTAGAAGTCGAAGGGGGAAATTTCCGGTTGAGGACGGTCCGTGGGGCTCCGGCATTTCCTTACCCCCCGCGGCACGCGGCCGTTGACTGGGCGAAGACAGGAGCCGTGGGCCCGCCGGGGGAGCGGGAGACGGCGGCCGGATCCCGGTAGTTCGGAACGAGGCGATGACGACGACGATGACCACGACCACAGGCGGCCCCGCGTCCACCGGAGTGTTCCCCTCCTGGCCCGCGGTCGGCATACGGGTCCTGGACACCGGTACGGGCCGCGTCGGAGTGGTGCTGCTCCTGCGGGACGCCTCGGGGAAGGTCTACACCGAGGGTGCGGGCCGCCCGGCGCGTGCTCTGCTGCGGTGCGAGGGCAGGCGCGAGCCGCGCTGGTGGGCCGAGGTCGGCGGCCTGAGGAGCGTGCGGTGAGGGCGACCGGGCGGGAGACGGGGCGGGAGACCGGGCTGGGGCACCGGGACCACCCGCTGCTGGGGCGGACCGTGCTGGACACCGCCACCGGGCGGACCGGGGTCCTGCGGGCGGTCTGCCCCGAGCCGGACGGCGGCACCGCCGTGTGCGCGGTCCCGGTGTTCCGGCCGGGGAGCGGTCCGCCGGTGGCGTGGCTGGCCCCGGTCGGGGGCGGCGTGGAGTGGACCACCGAGCCGGACGCGATCCGGGAGGTGACCGGGTGAGCGCCCGCCGTCCCTTCCGGTTGCCGTTGCCGGAGCCGGACGGACTCGTGGCCGGTGTCGTACTCGCCGCCGCGAACGTACTCGGCGTCGGTGCGGCGGCCTGCGCGACGGGCGCCGTCCCGGCCGTTCCGGTCGCACCGACCGTTCCCGACGTGCTGTCCGCCACCGCCCTGGACGAGGCCCGGTCCGGGGCCGGGCGGTGACCGCGTCCGGTGGGGGAGGAGCGGAAGACACGGTCGCACCGGACCGTCCGCCGCCCCGGTCACCCTCTCGGGCGGTTGCCGGACTTCCCGGTTCCTCCCGCGCGGGGGCGCCGTTACCGTGCGCACGGGGCGGGCGCCGCCGCTACCGTGGAGGCGAAGGGAGAACCGTGTTGACTTCCTCCCCCTCCTTCAGGAGGGGGAGGAAGTCAAGAGCTGGTCGTGCACTCCAACCCGGACAAGGGCCGCTACCGGGACGTCCACACCACGGCCGGCCTCGGCGAGGAGCTGCGGCTGCCCGACCCGGTGGGGGTCGTGCTGGAGACCGGCGAGCTCAAGGAGCTGATGGCCTGACGGCCCGGTCGCGTTTCCGGGTGCGTGCCCGCGCCGCCGTCGTACGCGCGCCGGAACGGCGGTCCCCGTCCCGGCGCCGGTCACCGCCGATAATGCCGGTACGCGACGGAAGGAGTACCCCATGAGCTCCGAGGCGTTCAGGGACCACGGGCCGCGCCCCCACGCGCTGGACATCGAGCAGGCGACCCTGACCAACGACCGCTTCCGCACCACCTTGTGGACCGGCACGAACCTCCAGCTGACGGTGATGAGCATCGAGCCGGGCGGCGAGACCGGCCCGGAGACGCACATCGACCGCGACCGGTTCCTGCGGGTGGAGGCCGGGCGGGGCCGGGTGCTGATGGGGCCGGAGCGGGACCGGACGTCCTTCGACCGGGAGGTCGTCGACGACTGGGTGGTCCTCGTCCCGGCCGGGACCTGGCACAACGTGGTCAACACCGGCGAGGAGCCGCTGAGGCTGTACTCCCTCCACGCCCCGCCCGAGCACCCGCACGGCGCCGTGCACCGCACGAGGGCCGACGCGGACGCGGCCGGGGAGGCGGAGCGGGCCGAGGGGCCCGGCGAGTACGCCGGAGAGTGACCGAACGCGACCCTTGGCCGCTGTGGCGGCGCGTGCCATGCTCGCGGCACAGCGAGGCCGGGTGGCCGCCGGGGCACCTGGACGGGCGGGCGGGAAGGGGCGGCGTGGTGGCGGTACGCGGGGTGCTGTTCGACATCGACGACACACTGTTCGACTACTCGGGGGCGGACGAGGCGGGGCTGCTGGCCCACCTCGCGGCCGAGGACCTGCTGGACCGCTTCCCCGAGCCCGCCGCGGCCGTCCGGCTCTGGCGGGAGGTCACCCGGGCCGAGTACGCCCGCTACACCGCCGGTGAGATCACCTTCGCCGAGCACCGGCGCGCCCGGGTGCGCCGCTTCCTGGCCAGCCTGGGGCGGCCGGGGGCGGAGGAGATGCCCGACCGGGAGGCCGGCGCCTGGTTCGCCGGCTACACGGCCCGCCGGGACGCCGCGCGCAGGGCCATGGACGGCGCCCCGGCCGTCCTGACCGAGTTCGCGCCCCGCTACCGCCTGGGCGCGGTCTCCAACTCCTCGCTGCCGCACCAGCGCGAGAAGCTGGCTGCCATCGGCCTGCTGGGGTACTTCGGGCAGGCGCTTGTCTGCTCGGTGGAGCACGGCGAGGCCAAGCCCGCGCCGGGCATCTTCCTGGCCGGCTGCGCCCTGCTGGGCCTGGAGCCGCACGAGGTGGCCTACGTCGGCAACGACCACGAGGTCGACGCGGTGGGGGCGCGCGACGCGGGCCTGCACGCGTACTGGCTGGACCGCGGGGACACCGGCTGGGGCGGCGGCCGGGCCGGGGCGCCCGCCGAGGGCGTGCGCGTCATCCGTGCCCCGGTGTCTTATAAACAAAAACCAGCCCACCAGACCCAACAG
>NZ_JBXUOY010000111.1:0-15327 GCF_057196705.1 Streptomyces sp. ATLC9
CGCCTGGGGTGGCAGCAGGGTGCCCCGGGCCGGTGTCGCCGCGGGCCGCCGGACCGGCGGGGCCGGGGCCGTACGGGCGCCTTCCGCCGCCGCCCGCGGGGACGAGACCCCGGGTGGACGGCTCCACCATGTCGGCCGCCGCCCGGCGGTCTTCCCCTCGTCCATGTTCTCCCCAGCATCGGCCCGCGTCGCGCTCCGTGCGGACTCGCACCACACGCCACGATTCAACCAGTTCCGCCCCGGTCGGCGAAGCCGGACCGGCCGGGATCCGACGGATGTCGTCCGGTGAGCCGCCGGGGCTCGGCGGGAGGTTCGGACGGACCGCGCGGGCCCCGGACCGGTCAGCGGCCCGGCGGAAGCGTGGGCGCCGGGGTGGCGCCCACCGGAGCGGTGGCCGCGGCCGGGGGAGCCACAGCCATGGGGGTCGCCGCGATGAGCGGCTGCCTGACGGACTCGTGCTGCTCCGGCAGTCCCTCACCGGACGGCGGCCGGTACTGCGTGGGGTGTATCAGCGGAGGGTGCAGGGTGGGCAGCACATCGATCACCGGCACCACCGTCAGCCCGTGGTGCCAGGTGGCGAGGGTGGCGTCCAGCGGGGAAGCCGACAGCACGGGCGGCTGCACCGGCGCCGCGACCGGTCCGCTCGGCGTACCGGCCGGCCCCTTCCCTCTCCCCTCTCGCTCTTCCTGTCTGCCGCCGCCGCGCTCCCCGCCGCGCTCCGCTCCGACGGCCGCCGTGCGCGGCGAGCGGGTGTTCGTACCGCCGTCCCCGCTCGCGGCGACCGTGGAGCCGCCGGTGGCCGCCGAGGTGAGCGCGCCACCGATGGCGAAGGCAGCCAGCGAGACCGCGCCCGCCGCCACGAAGGCGAAACGGCGGCCGCGCGAGGAGGAACGGTCCGCCTCGTGGACGCGGTGGACGCGGAAGCCGCGGTCGGAGGCGAGCACGCCGCCGGCCGGCAGGTACTCGAAGTCCCAGGGGGACGAGGAGGCGGGCGCGGAGGGAGCCGGCGGCCCTCCTCCGTCCAGGCCCCCGGGCAGCCCCTGGAGCCTGGCGAGCAGTCCCTCCGAGGGTGGTGGGGGCGCGGCGTCCGCGAAGACGCTCTTCAGCCTGCGCTGTGCGTCGGCCTCCGCCTTGCAGGTGTGACAGGTCGCCAGGTGCGCCAGGACCCGCTCGCGCGTCTCGTGCCCCAGCTCTCCGTCCACCAGGGCCGCCAGCCGGTCGCCCAGGTGCTGCTCGGCCGGGGTCGGTTCCAGGTCGGGTACGCCGTCGTGTGTGCCGCTCACGCGGGGCCGCCCTCCCCTCCCACGGCACCGGGGAGGGCCCCGGCCAGCTCGCGCTGCTCGGCGCGCGCCCGGGGGGACCGGTGCTTGAGGGCCTTGCGCAGGTGGGAGCGGCCGCGGTGGATGCGGCTGCGGACCGTGCCGAGCTTCACTCCGAGCGTCGCGGCGATCTCCTCGTACGACAGCCCCTCGATGTCGCAGAGCACCACCGCCGCCCGGAACTCCGGGGCGAGGGTGTCCAGCGCCTGCTGGACGTCGGCGTCGAAGTGGGTGTCGTTGAAGTGCTGCTGGGGCGAGGGCTCGCGGCTGGGCAGCCGTTCGGCCGCGTCGTCGCCGAGGGCGTCGAAGCGGATGCGCTGCTTGCGCCGCACCATGTCCAGGAAGAGGTTGGTGGTGATGCGGTGCAGCCAGCCCTCGAAGGTGCCGGGGGTGTAGGTGGACAGCGAGCGGAAGACCCGGACGAAGACCTCCTGGGTCAGGTCCTCGGCGTCGTGCTGGTTCCCGGTGAGGCGGTAGGCGAGGCGGTAGACCCGTGCGCTGTGGGTGCTGACGATCTCCTCCCAGGTGGGAGGCGTCCACGCCGGAGCGTCCGCGTCGGTTGCGAAGGTCGCGGTGGTCGCGGAGTCGGCGGCGTGGTGGTGGTCAGCGGTGTCGTTCACGGATTTCGGCTCGCCGGACGACCTGCGGAAGCGCCTGAGCACTCGCCGGTCACCGGCCGCAGCCGCACCTCCCCTGTCGGCTCTGGTGGTGTCCAGTGGAGTCCCTACCATAGCCACCTCGCCCGTTAGCTCCGGATAAGTTTCTTTGGCCCTCTTGCGGCCCTGTGTCATGTACGTGCCCCCGCCCCTCGCCGCACGGTCCCTGCAGAACCAACGCACGGTCCCATCTGCGGGTTCCCGGCGCCAACGGATACAGTCACGGTTGCGGGCATCACGGGGACAGGAGAGGGCGATTACCGGCAACCGGCAGACGAGCTGGGCGTTCGCCGACGCGTACGGCGCGGAGAACGTCCAGCACGCCGAGCGCTCCGAGCACTCGGCGGCGCTGCGCTGGGCTCACGACCGGGCCCGGGAGACGGGCCTGCGCGCGGTGTCGGACGGCACGGGCGCCGCGCTGCGGCTGCTGGCCGCGGCCGTGGACGCCAAGGCGGTGGCCGAGATCGGCACCGGCACCGGGGTGTCGGGCATCCACCTGCTGCACGGCATGCGGCCCGACGGTGTGCTGACGACCGTGGACACCGAGCCGGAGTGCCAGCAGATCGCCCGCCAGGCGTTCCGCGCCGCGGGCTTCGCGGCCAACCGCGCCCGCTTCATCCCCGGCCGCGCCCTGGACGTTCTGCCCAGGCTCGCCGACGGCGGTTACGACCTGGTCTTCTGCGACGGCGACCGGATGGAGTGCCCGGAGTACCTGGGCGAATCGTTGCGCCTGCTGCGCCCGGGCGGGCTGGTCTGCTTCGAGGGCGTGTTCGCCGACGGCCGCACCGTCGACTCCTCGGCCCAGCCCGCGGAGGTCCTCAGACTCCGCGAGCTGCTGCGCACCGTCCGGGACAGCACCTCGCTGCTGCCCTCGCTGCTGCCGGTGGGCGACGGCCTGCTGTGCGCGGTCAAGCGCCACCGCTGACACGCCGGACGCCACCACCGCCGCGGCCGGGCCACCGGGCCGGCGGCACACCGCCGCCCCCGGAGGCCGTGCTCTTCCGGGGGCGGCGGCGGTGGTGCGTAAAGGCGGTGGTGGCGCCAGAGGTCTTCGAGTGCTCCTCAGCCGCAGGCCTTCTTCAGAGCTTCGCCGAGTGCATCCGCCTCGTCAGGGGTCAGCTCGACGACGAGTCGTCCACCGCCTTCGAGCGGAACGCGCATGATGATGCCCCGCCCCTCCTTGGTCACCTCGAGCGGGCCATCGCCCGTCCGCGGCTTCATGGCCGCCATGCTCGTTCCCCTTCCTGAAACCAGCTGATCTCAGCCGGACAACCCAGGTGTCGCCGGCGTCGAACACATTGCTTCCCGGCCATTATCCCGCATCGCGCGACCTCGTGACCAACATCGGGCCGTATCCCTTGCGCAACGCCCACGCGCAAAACCACCCAATTCGGGGATCGGGCTGCGATACTGCGCCCTTTCTCCCTCTGGAAGGCACCCCTGCCGTTTGACGCAGGTCACATGCGGCTCGTGCGCGGACCGGTGTCGGCCCCCACCGTTCCTTGCCATGCTGGCCCCCATGTCAGACAACGTCGTCTACGAAGTGTCCGGAGGGCTGGCGACCGTCACCCTCAACCGCCCCGACGCCATGAACGCGCTCGACACCGCGCTCAAGGAGGCGCTGCGGGACGCCCTGCGGGAGGCGGCCGGCGACCCGGCGGTACGCGCGGTGCTGCTGACCGGCAGCGGGCGGGCGTTCTGCGTCGGGCAGGACCTCAAGGAGCACGTCGAGGCGTTGCGGCGCAGCGGCGGCGGCGCGCTGGACACCGTGCGGGAGCACTACAACCCGATCACCCTGGCCATCGCGTCCATGCCCAAGCCGGTGGTGGCGGGCGTCAACGGCGTCGCGGCCGGCGCCGGCGCCGGCTTCGCCCTCGCCGCCGACTACCGGGTGGTCGCCGACACCGCCGCCTTCAACACCTCCTTCACCGGGGTGGCGCTCACCGCCGACTCCGGGGTGTCCTGGACCCTGCCGCGCCTGGTCGGCCCGGGCCGCGCCGCCGAACTGCTGCTCTTCCCGCGCAGTGTGAAGGCGACGGAGGCCCTGGAGCTGGGCATCGCCAACCGGGTCGTCCCGGCCGACCGGCTGGCGGCCGAGGCCGAGGACGCGGCGCGGCGGCTCGCCGAGGGGCCGACGGTCGCGTACGCCGCGCTCAAGGAGTCCCTGGTCCACGGTTCCTCGCACTCACTGGCCGAGACCCTGGAGAAGGAGGCCGAACTCCAGGCCCGGGCCGGTGCCTCGGAGGACCACAGGACCGCGGTGGAGGCGTTCGTCGCCAAGGAGAAGCCCGTCTACCGAGGCCGCTGACGTCCCGTCGGAGAGCTTCCCGCGCCCGGGCCCGCCAGGCGCGGACGCGGGAAGCCGGGCGCGGGGCGCCGCGGCTCAGCCGGCGGCGCGCGGGGGGCGGGCGCAGCAGTCCGCCAGGTGGTCGTCGACCAGGCCGCACGCCTGCATCAGGGCGTAGGCCGTGGTGGGGCCGGTGAAGCGGAAACCCCGCTTCTTCAGTGCCTTGGACAGCGCCGTCGACTCCGGTGTGATCGCCGGCACGTCGGCGAGCGTGCGCGGCGCGGGACGGCCGGCCGGATCGGGTGCGTGGGACCACACCAGGGCGTCCAGCTCGCCCGGCCCCCACTCGGCCGCGACCCTCGCGTTGGCGATGGTCGCGTCGATCTTGGCGCGGTTGCGGACGATGCCCGGGTCGGCGAGCAGCCGTTCCCGGTCGGCGTCGGTGAACCGCGCCACCCGGGCGATCCGGAAGCCCTCGAACGCCGCCCGGAAGCCCTCCCGCCTGCGCAGGATGGTCAGCCAGGACAGCCCCGACTGGAACGCCTCCAGGGACAGCCGCTCGAACAGCGCGTCGTCGCCGTGCACCGGGCGGCCCCACTCGGTGTCGTGGTAGACGGTGTAGTCCTCCGCGGACAGACCCCACGGGCAGCGCAGCCGCCCGTCCGGGCCGGGGAGCGCCGCGCCCCCGGCGGTCACCGCGGCTCCTCGCGGTCGCCGGAGGCCGTGCCGGGAGCCGCGCCGGGGCGGCCCCCAAAACCGTCGCCGGGCTTGTCGAACATGCCGGGTCCGCCCAGCGCGGCCGCCTGCGTCCCCGCCAGCGAAGCCTCCAGCTCCGCGATCCGGGCGTCACGCTCGGCCAGTTCGGCACCGAGCCGGTCCAGCACGTCGTCCACCTCCTCCATCCGGTAGCCCCGCACGGCCTGCGGCAGCCGCAGCGCCTCCAGGTCGGAGCGGTTCAGGGGACGGTCCGGCGGCAGCCAGGCGGCGGTCCGGTCGGGCAGGGCGTCGGCGAGTCCGCCCGTCGCGGTGCGGCCCGGCCCGTCACCGCCCCCCACCACGGCCAGCGCGACCGCGGCGACCACCACGACCAACGCGATCAGCAGAAACCAGAACACGCCATCTCCCGGGGTCCGACACGCCAAACGGCAGGTACAGGTCTGCTGCGATCGTGCCATGGCGGGACGGCCGGGGGGCTGCCGGGGACGGCTAGGGTCTGCTGCGGGGCACTGTGCGGTGCCGGGGGACCGCGGGAGGAGAGGACAGCGGATGCTGCGGCTGGGACGGCGCGAGTTCGGCGAGCACGAGACGGTGGTCATGGCCATCGTGAACCGCACGCCGGACTCCTTCTACGACAGGGGCGCCACTTTCCGCGACGGCCCCGCTCTGGACCGGGTCGAGCAGGCGGTCTCGGAGGGCGCCGCCATCATCGACATAGGGGGCGTGAAGGCCGGTCCCGGCGAGGAGGTCTCCGCCGAGGAGGAGGTGCGGCGCACCGCGGGTTTCGTCGCCGAGGTGCGGCGGCGCTGGCCGGACGTGGTGATCAGCGTGGACACCTGGCGGCACGAGGTGGGCGAGGCGGTCTGCGAGGCGGGTGCGGACCTGCTCAACGACGCCTGGGGCGGCGTGGATCCGAAGCTGGCCGGGGTGGCGGCGCGGTACGGCGCCGGGCTGGTGTGCACCCACACCGGCGGTGCCGCGCCGCGCACCCGCCCGCACCGGGTGGCGTACGACGACGTCATGGCCGATGTGCTGCGCCGCACGGTCGCGCTCGCCGAGAGCGCGGTCGCGGCCGGGGTGCGGCGGGACGCGGTGCTGATCGACCCCGGCCACGACTTCGGCAAGAACACCCGCCACTCGCTGGAGGTCACCCGGCGGCTGGAGGAGATGGTCACCACCGGATGGCCGGTGCTGGTGTCGCTGTCCAACAAGGACTTCGTCGGGGAGACCCTGGACCGGCCCGTCAAGGAGCGGCTGACCGGGACCCTGGCCACGACCGCGGTATCCGCCTGGCTGGGCGCACGGGTCTACCGCGTCCACGAGGTGGCCGAGACCCGGCAGGTGCTCGACATGGTGGCCTCCATCGCGGGTCTGCGCCCGCCGGCCGTGGCCCGACGCGGTCTGGCCTGACCGGTTCTCCGGTCCGGCCAGACCGGCACGGACCGTCCCGCGCCGACCGGAACCGGTCAGTCCGGGTCCTCCGGCCGGAACCCGTCCCCCGGCGCGTCCTTGCCGGAGGTCTCCTTGGTGACCAGCGCGATCGCCTCGTCCACGTCGTCGGTGAGGCGGAAGAGCTCCATGTCGTGCGCGCCGATCTTCCCGCTGGGCACGACGGTGGCACGCAGCCAGTCCACCAGTCCCCGCCAGTAGTCCGTGCCGAACAGCACGATCGGGAAGCGGGTGACCTTCCGCGTCTGGACCAGGGTGATCGCCTCGAACAGCTCGTCCATCGTGCCCATGCCGCCCGGCAGGACGACGAAGCCGCTGGCGTACTTCACGAACATCGTCTTGCGCACGAAGAAGTAGCGGAAGTTGACGCCGATGTCGACGTACTGGTTCATCCCCTGCTCGAAGGGCAGCTCGATGCCCAGACCGACCGAGGTGCCGCCCGCCTCCCTGGCGCCCTTGTTGGCCGCCTCCATCGCGCCCGGACCGCCACCGGTGATCACCGCGAAACCGGCCTCCACCAGCGCCCGTCCGATCCGCGTCCCGGCCTCGTACTCGGGTGACCCCTCGGGCGTGCGCGCCGAGCCGAAGACGCTGATGGCGGGGCCGATCTCGGTCAGGGTGCCGAAACCCTCGACGAACTCCGACTGGATGCGCATGACCCGCCACGGATCCTGGTGCAGCCAGTCCGAGGGGCCGGCGCTGTCCAGCAGACGCTGGTCGGTGGTGCTGTGCTGCACCTGGCCGTGGCGGCGCACCACCGGTCCGAGGCGCTGCTCCCGGGGCGCCTCCCCCTGCTCGAACTCCTCCGCGGTGGCCATGCCGTACTCCCTTGTCGACGCCGACGTACAGGCCGCCAGGGTACGCAGGTCCGGGGCACGCGGGGCGGAACTTCCCCGGACGCACCGGCGGCCACCGGATGTCGCGGGGCCCGTACCGCCGGTGCGGGCCCCGCGGATCAGCCGATACCCGGCGGGTCAGGCGGTAAGCCAGGCGCGCAGCCGCTCCTCACAGTGCCCGATCAGCGCGGTCTCCACCCTCTCGTCGCGCTTGTGCGCCAGATTCGGGTCCCCCGGGCCGTAGTTGACGGCGGGCACGCCCAGCGCGCTGAACCGGGAGACGTCGGTCCAGCCGTACTTGGGCCGCACCTCGCCGCCGACCGCCTCGACGAAGGCCGCCGCGGCGGGGTGCGTCAGGCCGGGCCGCGCCGGACCCGAACTGTCCTCCACCTCGAACCGCGCCACACCGCAGTCGGCGAACACCTCCCGGACATGGGCGAGCGCCTCCTGCTCGGTGAGGTCGGGCGCGTAGCGGTAGTTGACGGTCACGGTGCACTCGTCGGGGATGACGTTGCCCGCGACACCGCCGGTGATCCCCACGGCGTTGAGGCCCTCGCGGAACTCCAGTCCGTCGACCACCGGCCGCCTCGGCTCGTAGGCGGCCAGCCGGGCCAGGACCGGCGCGGCGGCGTGGATGGCGTTGGCGCCCTTCCAGCCGCGTGCCGAGTGGGCGCGCTGTCCGGCGGTGTGCAGCCCGACCCGCAGCGTGCCCTGGCAGCCGCCCTCGACCTGCCCCTCGGAGGGCTCCAGCAGCACCGCGAAGTCCCCGGCCAGCCAGTCGGGACGGTCGCTCGCCAGGTGGCCGAGGCCGTTGAGGTGGGCGGCGACCTCCTCGTTGTCGTAGAAGACGAAGGTCAGGTCGCGGTTGGGCTCGGGCACGGTGGCGGCGATCCTGAGCTGGACGGCGACCCCCGCCTTCATGTCGGAGGTGCCGCAGCCCCACAGCACGCCGTCCTCCAGCCGCGAGGGCACGTTGTCCGCGATCGGCACGGTGTCGATGTGCCCGGCCAGGACGACCCGTTCGGCCCGGCCGAGCGAGGTGCGGGCGACGACGTTGTTGCCGTGGCGGTCCACGCGCAGGTGCGGCAGGGTGCGCAGCGCGGTCTCGATCGCGTCCGCGAGCGGTTCCTCCCCGCCGCTGACCGAGGGGACGTCGACGAGGCGCGCGGTCAGCGACGCCGCGTCCAGGCTCAGGTCCAGGACCGGGGCCGGGACCCCCTCGGGTACGGTTCCTGTGATTTCGGGGGCACGCTCCATACGGCCGACCCTACCCGGCGCCCGTCAGTGGGATCCGCGTCACGTCCGGGTCCCGGACACCGCGGGGCCGGTACCTTATGTCGCGTGTCCGAGCGAGCTTCAACTCCACGCCGCGGCAGACTGCCGCGCCTGGCCGCCGCGTGCGTCGTACTGCTCGGACTCGCCGGGTACCTCCTGGTGCGCCACGACCCCGGCGGGTCCGGACCGGCGCGCTGCACCGTGACCGCGGCCGGCGACGAGCCGTACGTCATCGAACCGCAGCAGGCCGCCAACGCCTCGACCATCCAGGCCGTCGCCTCCGCCCGCGGGCTGCCCGAGCGGGCCGTCACCATCGCCCTGGCCACGGCCATGCAGGAGTCGGCGCTGCGCAACATCGACTACGGCGACCGCGACTCCGTCGGCCTCTTCCAGCAGCGGCCCTCCCAGGGCTGGGGTACGGCGGAGCAGATCATGGACCCGGTGTACTCGGCCGGGAAGTTCTACGAGCATCTGGTGGAGATCCCGGGCTACTCCCGGCTGCCCCTGACCGTCGCCGCGCAGCGGGTGCAGCGCAGCGGCTTCCCCGACGCCTACGCCAAGCACGAGTCCAGGGCGGCGCTGCTCACCGCCGCGCTGACCGGCCGCCGGGCCGCCGCCCTGAACTGCGTGCCCGCGAAGGCCGGCCCGAAGGAGAGGGCCGCCGGCGATCCGGTGCGGGTGCGCGAGCGGCTGGTCCGCGAGTTCGGCGCGGACGTCCTGCCGGACGCCCCCGGCATCGACGGCGGCGGCGCCGGGCGCAGCGCTCCCGGCCCGGTGGTCTCCGTCCCCGTCCACACCCCGGCGCGCACCGGCGGGGAGGACGCCGACCGCCGTGGCTGGGAGCTGGCGCACTGGGCCGTGGCCCACTCCCAGGAGCTGGGGATCGGGCGCGTCTCCTACGGGAAGCGGGTCTGGGAGGCCGGGCGGGCCGCCGAGGGCTGGCGCACGGCCGGGGACGACGTCGGCGCCGAGGTCGTCATCGCCACATCGCGCTGATCCTCCGCACCGGTGCCGTGCGGGGGCGCGGCGAGGGCTCCCGCGCCCCCGCGACCGCCGCGCCCCGCCCCGCACCGCCATGTTCCCGCGTCACCGCACGGCGTCTCCCCTGGTCACCCGAACGGGGGATCATGCGCCCCGGCGGCCGAGGTCTCGAAGAGCATCGGCGCGGCCCTCGCCGGACCCCGGTGAAGCCGCGGGAAACCCGTGGCCACACCGGGGTCCGGCACTCTCCGGGGGCCTGCCGGGACCACCCCTCCCGCCGCCTCCCCCGCCACCGGGGGAAGCGGCGCATTGCCAATCCTTTACCCGGACGGCCGCAACCTCCGAGCCCCCCGGCCCGATAGGCACAGCGTCCGGGGGGCGCCGCCCCGGCCGGATGCGCAACGACGCCCTCCGGGCCGACGGCCCGCGGGAAACCTCAACAAGCCTCTTCTCCGTCGAAGGAGCAACATGTCCCTCCCCCTCTCGCGCCGGATCGCACGGACCGCGCTGCTGGTCGCAGCGGGCGCCGCCTCCGCAGTCGGTGCGGCCGGTTCCGCGAACGCCGCCGAACTCCTGCCGCCCGCCAAGAACCTGGGCGGAGTGAGCAACCTGGACGGCGCGAACCTGGGCGACACCATCGACGACACCTCGCGCAGGGCGAGCACCCAGGTGGCCGACACCGGCAGCAAGGCCGTGAAGAAGACCGTGCCGACCGCGGGCAGGACCGTCGGGGCCGCGGGCAAGGCCGCCGTCCCGGCCGCGCAGAAGACCGCCGACGACACGGTGGGGACGGCCGGTTCCCTCCTCGGTGAGACCGCCGGGCCCGCCACCGGCGGCAAGGGCAAGGCGGGCAAGGCCGTGAAGTCCGCCAAGGGCAAGGTGCCGGCCGTCGGCAAGCAGGTGAAGGCCGACTCCCTGACCGAGAGCCTGCCGGCGGCCGACAAGCTGCCGCCGGTCGGGAAGAACCTGCCGCTGCTCTGACGCCGGGAGACGCGCCCATCGCGCAGGGGCGGGGCCCGGGGCCGTACGGTCCCGGGCCCCGCCCGTCTCCCCGCGCCTCACTCGGTCAGGCGCCGCACCGCCTCTCCGACGCGCTCGTCGGTGGCCGTGAGGGCGACCCGCACGAACCGCTCGCCCGCGGGGCCGTAGAAGTCACCGGGCGCCACCAGTACCCCGCGCCGGGCCAGTTCCCCGACCGTGTCCCAGCAGGGCTCGTCGCGCGTGGCCCACAGGTACAGCGACGCCTCGCTGTGCTCGATCCGGAAGCCGCTCGCCTCCAGCGCCGTGCGCAGCGCCGCGCGCCGCGCCGCGTAGCGCTCACGCTGCTCCGCCACATGTGTGTCGTCGCCGAGCGCCGCCACCGTGGCGGCCTGCACCGGGGCGGGCACCATCATCCCGCCGTGTTTGCGCACCCGCAGCAGCTCCGCCAGGATCGCCTCGTCCCCGACCAGGAACGCCGCCCGGTAGCCGGCCAGGTTGGAGCGCTTGGACAGCGAGTGGACGGCGACGACGCCCTCGTGGCCGCCGCCGCAGACGTCCGGGTGGAGGACGGAGACGGGCTCGGCCTCCCAGCCCAGCTCCAGGTAGCACTCGTCGCTGAAGACCAGCACCCCGTGCTCGCGCGCCCAGGCGACGGTGGCCTTCAGCTCCTCCTTGGGCAGCACCCGGCCGGTGGGGTTGGAGGGGGAGTTGAGCCACAGCAGCCGCAGGCCCTCGGGGTCCAGCTCACGCGGCGAGTCGTCGTAGACGACCGGCTCGGCGCCCGCCAGCCGCGCCCCCACCTCGTACGTCGGGTACGCCAGCCGCGGGTACGCCACCTTGTCCCCGGTGGCCGGCCCGCCCCCGATGCCGAGCTGGATCGGCAGCCAGGCCACCAGTTCCTTGGAGCCGACGACCGGCAGGACGTGGGTGTGCGCCAGACCCCGCGCGCCCAGCCGCCGCTCGCTCCAGCCCACGATCGCGTCCCGCAGCCTGGCCGTGCCCCAGACCGTCGGGTAGCCGGGGCTGTCGGCGGCCCCGGCCAGCGCCCGGCGGACCACCTCGGGCACCGGGTCGACGGGGGTGCCCACGGACAGGTCGACGATGCCGCCGGGGTGTTCGGCCGCGGTCTTCTTGTACGGCTCCAGACGGTCCCACGGGAAGACCGGCAGGCGGGAGGACAGGGGTGGCACTTGGCTTCGCTCTCTTTCCTGGAAAAGCCCCGGTCCCGCACGGCGGCGGGGCCGTACGGGACCGGGGTCAGTGCTGCGGGTGGCGCGGGGTCACTCGTCGTGGCTCTGCGGCGGGAGCGCGGCGACGAAGGGGTGGTCGCGCTCGATCAGGCCGAGCTTGCTGGCGCCGCCGGGCGAGCCCAGCTCGTCGAAGAACTCGACGTTGGCCTTGTAGTAGTCCTTCCACTCCTCCGGGACGTCGTCCTCGTAGAAGATCGCCTCGACCGGGCAGACCGGCTCACAGGCCCCGCAGTCGACGCATTCGTCCGGGTGGATGTACAAGGACCGCTGGCCCTCGTAGATGCAGTCGACGGGGCACTCCTCGATGCATGCCTTGTCCTTCAGGTCCACACAAGGCTCCGCGATGACGTAGGTCACGCTGTCGTTCCTCCTCGGTAGGGCGCGGGCAGCCGGTCCGGTTGTGGCTGAGCCGCATGGCGCGCGGGAGCGCGGCGTCGTCGATGCCCGCCCCTAGTATCTCCGTTCCCGGGCATTAGACGAACAGGAGGGGTGGCAACGACCGTGGAGTTCACCATGGGCGGACGACTCGAGCTTCGCATCAGTGCCGACGACGTGGGAAAACGTGTCTCCTTGCGCAGTCTGACCGGATCCGCGCAGGACGGTGCCGCCTTCACCGACACCGTCGGCGTTCTCACATCCTGGAAGGACGGTGTGCTCTCCGTCACACGGCGCGGCGGGCAGAGCGTGGCGATCGAGGAGTCGGCCCTGGTGGCGGGGAAGACCGTGCCCGCCGAACCCGCCCGCCGCCGCGGCCCGGCGGCGGGGGTGCGGGAGCTGGCGGAGGCGGCGGCGCGGGGCTGGCCCGCGGTGGAGACCGCCCGCCTGGGCGGATGGCTGCTGCGCGCCTCCGGCGGCTTCACCGGCCGCGCCAACTCCGTCCTCCCCCTGGGCGACCCCGGCACGGACCTGGACGCCGCCCTGGCCGAGGTCGTGCGCTGGTACGGCGGGCGCGGGCTGCCCGCGCTGGTCCGGATCGCGACGGGCGCGGCCGGGGCCGACGAACTGCTGGCCGACGGTCTGGAGCGGCGCGGCTGGACGGCCGAGCGGTTCGCGGTCCTCTGCACCGGGGCGCTCGCGCCGCTGGCCGACCGCGAGCCGGACGACCGGGTGCGGCTGTCGCGGCGGCCGGACGCCGTCTGGCTGTCCGGTTACGGCCGCGGGACCCCGGACACGGCCGACGACGCGCTGAAGGTACTGGCCGGCGGCCCGTCGGTGTGGTTCGCCACCGTGCCGGGCGACGGCTCCTCCAGCGCCCCGGCGGCCATCGGGCGGTGCGTGGTGGACGGCCGGTGGGCGGGGTTCGCCGCCGTCGAGACCGCCCCGCAGCGGCGGCGCGAGGGACTGGCCACGGCGGTGATGGCCGAGCTGGCCCGCACGGCGCTGGCGGAGGGGGCCTCGGCGGCATACCTCCAGGTCGAGCCGGACAACACCGCCGCACGGGCGATGTACGCCAGGATGGGTTTCACCGACCACCACTCCTACCACTACCGCCGGGCGCCGCGCGGCTGAGCCGGGCAGGGAGGGCCTGATGGAGAGTCCGGACATCGAGGGAGCCGGCTCGGTACGGGAGCGCTTCGCGCGGGCGGCTCGGGCCGAGCGGCCCGACCTGGCGCTGCTGTGCCTGCTGGTCGACGCCGAGGCCGACCCGGCCGTACGCGCGGAGGGCGGCGAAGCCGTGGACGGTCTCGTCGACGCCGCCCAGATCGAGCTGGACCGGCTGACGGGTCTGCTGCCGTACGCGCGCTCACGCACCCCCGCGCAGTGGGCGCACGCCCTGGCCGGGCTGCTCGGCGGGCGCCTCGGCTTCCACGGCACGCCCGCCGACTACCGCCGGCTGGAGTCCTCGCTGCTGGGCGAGGTGCTGAGGCGGCGGCGCGGGCTGCCGATCCTGCTGTCGGTGGTGTGGATGGAGGTCGCGCGCCGGGCGGGCGCGCCGGTGTACGGCGTCGCCCTCCCCGGGCACTTCGTGGTCGGCTTCGGCGACCCCCGCGGCGAGCACGTCCTCGCCGACCCCTTCGCGGGCGGTCTGCCGCTGACCGGGCAGGACGCCGAGCTGCTGGTGGCGGGCACGACGGGGGCCCGGCTGTCGGAGGCGATGCTCCAGCCGCCCGGCCCCCTGGAGATCGTGCTGCGGGTGCTGAACAACATCCGCGCGTGGGCGGCGGCCCGTCCCGAGCACGCCGATGTCCGGCTGTGGGCGGTGGAGCTGTCCCTGCTGCTGCCGCACCATCCGGCCCGGCTGCGCTACGAGCGGGCGCGGCTGCTGGTGGAGCGTGGCGACTTCACCGGCGGCGCGCGGGAGCTGGAGGAGTACGCCGACATGGTCGCCGCGATGGAGCCCAACGCCGCGGCCATGGTGCGCCAGGAGGCGCGGGCGGCCCGCTCCCGGCTCAACTGACGCCGCGCCGGCCGGGGTTCGCCCTGGCCGGCACGGTGCCGCCCGGAGGCCGGGAGCGGGCCGCCCGCGCCTCCGGGCTACCGCGGATCGAGCTCGATGACGCCGATCCGCTTGGCCGGGTCCGTCTGCCGGAGCGCCTCGCGCAGCGCGCCCGCGACGTCCTGGGGGGTGACCGGCGTCCTGGTGCCGTTGCCGCGGGCGATCAGGATGCCGTCGAAGGTGCTGCCGTACAGCTCCTTGAGCACCTTGAGGTCGTAGGTGTCCACGAGCTTGCCGTTCACCGGCTTCATGGAGAGGAACCTCGGCAGCGACCCGGTGGGGCTGAACGGGATCGACCTGTCGCCCGCCCTCACCGTGACCAGTCCGGACATCGCGGGCTCGCCGAACTCCCGGATCGCCCGGTCGATCTCCTCCTGGCCGACCGAGGGCTGCTCGAGGGCGACCGGCAGCTCGACCGCCTCACTCCGGCCGGTGGCGACCTGCGTCCGGTAGGCCTCCTCCAGCAGGCCGGCGCCCTTGTCGACGTCGACCTGCTCGTACGGCTCCCCGGGGACGCCGACGGCCTTGCCGCCGGTGAACTTCACCATCCCGTCCCGCGGCGCGGCGCCGCCGGACGGTTCGGTGAGGTCCTCCAGCGCCGCCGTGAGCTTCTCCTCGTCGACCTTGAAGACCGGCTCGGCCTGCCGGGCACCGCCGAGGAGCGATCCGATGACGGAGACGGGGTTGTAGTCCCGTCCCGAGGCGCCTCGCACGGTGTTCTCGGTGTCCAGCGACAGGCCCGCGACGCTCGGCTTGAGCGTCTTCCGCTCGCCCTCCACCTCGAGGACCAGCGGTGTGCGGGCCCGCTCGCCGAGGGTGGCGTCGAGCTTGTCCATCGCCTCGTCCTTGCCGGTACCGCCGATCTCCACGCCGAGCACGGTGGTGCCGTTGGGCACATCGGCGTGGTCCATCAGCAGACCGGCGCCGTACGCCACGCCGAGCACGCCGAAGGCGGCGACGCCGAGCAGGACCAGCTTGGAGCGGCCCCGCTTGGCGGGGGCCGGCGCGGGTGGCCGGCCGTCGTGCTCCTCGGCCGAGGGCGCGGGCCGGCCGTCGTCACCGTCCGCGGGCACCCGCGGGATGCCGCTGACCAGGGTGTCGCCGGAGACCCTGCCGCCGGCGGGACCGGGGCCCGGAGC